>CAMSTY010000077.1 GCA_947063875.1 uncultured bacterium | reverse complement strand
CGAGTTCTGCTGAGACCATCACCGTGAACAGCCAGGCTATGACGGCTAGCGGTATTCAGGCTGCTATTTTTGAGGATGCTGTAAATCGTAGTGTTGACTACTTTAAGGTTGGTAATAACAAAGACCAAGCTTCAGGTGCTATTGATTTGTCTACTAAGAACCAGTATGATTTTATCAAAGAAGACGGAACGATTGGCGATGAGTATAGTGGTGTTATGACTGCTACTACTAATGGCGGGTTGACTGCATTAAAAACCCCGGCTGGTCAAGACTTGAGCAAGGCCAAAGTTGCATCTGCCCTGCTGCCGTCTATGAACATCTCCGGCACCAGCACCGTAGTTGCAAACGCTGCCATCGACACCATCAATGCAGCCATCAACGCAGTATCCAGCTACCGTGCTAAACTCGGTGCTGCTCAGAACAGACTTGAGCATACCGTGAACAACCTGAAAGTTACTTCCGAGAACATCACCTCTGCGGAGAGCCGTATCCGTGATACCGATATGGCTGATGAAATCACGGCTTTTACGAAGAATAACATTCTTCTGCAGGCTTCCCAGTCCATGCTGGCGCAGTCCAATTCCGTACCGCAGAGCATCTTAAGCCTGCTGCAGTAATCAGCTGGCAGGTCACGGCCGGTTTTAGAAGTATGTTAAAATAATAAGAAAGAGCCAGAACATCCTGGCAGGCGGCGCCTATGGCGCCTCCTGCCGGGATGTTTGATGGCGGTCAGAATTTCAAAAAATCAATCTCAAAAAAATTGGAATTACCCTTGCATTTTTGGGAAAATTCTGCTATACTATTTAACGTTCGTTAAAGAGCATTCCTCGATAGCTCAGTCGGTAGAGCACGCGGCTGTTAACCGCGCTGTCGTAGGTTCAAGTCCTACTCGGGGAGTTCAGCAGAAGTGGCGGAATTGGCAGACGCGCACGGTTCAGGTCCGTGTGGTAGCAATACCTTGTGGGTTCGACTCCCATCTTCTGCACGAGAGTTCGCATGGCGGACTCTTTTTAATTTGTAGGAATGGATGGTATTTATGCGTCAGTCAGGAATATCGCAATTATTTATAATTTATAGAAATTTTCGACAAAAACATGAAGAAAATGGTTGACAAATTACTGTGGACTGGTTATAATAAGTTTGTTGCTTCGAGAGGGAAGCGATGGTTTGCAGAAGTGGCGGAATTGGCAGACGCGCACGGTTCAGGTCCGTGTGGTAGCAATACCTTGTGGGTTCGACTCCCATCTTCTGCACGATGAAGCGCAAAGCTGGATGATTAGAATTCAGGCTTTGCGCTATTTTTGTATTATCAGGTGTATTTGCGATAAAACTTTTGCCAGGCAGGCCGATGCCTGCGGCGGAAAGGAAATGAAGAGATGGGGCAGTGGGAGATTCCTGGATTTTTGCGGAATAAGCTGAAGGAGCAGTATGGCGAGGAATTGGCTGAGAAGATATTTGGCGGTTATGAAAAGGAGCGGCCAGTTACTCTTCGGGTCAATACGCTGAAAACAGATGTGGCATTCGTGAAAGAATCCTTGCGGCAGGAGCAGATTGGGTACCGGGAGGTACCGTGGAGTGACAATGCCCTGGTGATCGAAAAGGTCCGGGAACCGGCAATTAAAAAGCTGGAACTGTATGAATCCGGCAGAATTTATCTGCAGAGCCTGTCTTCCATGCTTCCGCCGCTGGTGTTGGAACCCAAAGCGGGAGAAAGTATATTGGATATGGCAGCGGCGCCAGGAGGAAAGACTACCCAGATCGCAGCGGTTTCGGGAAATATGGCTTCGATTACCGCATGTGAAAAGAATCGGGTGCGGGCACAACGCTTGCGGTATAATATTGAGAAGCAGGGGGCATCCCGGGTCTGCGTGATGGAGACAGACGCCAGGAAGCTGGATGATTTTTTCTCGTTTGACAAGGTGCTTCTGGATGCGCCCTGCACCGGAAGCGGAACCTTGGATATGTGTTGTGGCGGCAGAGGGAAGCTGGATGAAGAACTGCTTTGGCGTTCGTCAAAGGTACAGGGGGAACTGCTTGCCAAAGCCCTGAAGCTTTTAAAGCCAGGACACGAAATGGTGTATTCCACCTGCTCGGTTCTGAAGGAAGAGAATGAACAGGTGGTTAGTCGGGCGTTAAAGAAGATAAAGGCGGAAATAGTGCCGATAGAAAAGGAGGCATTTGTGGGGGTTCCCCTGCTTCCGGTAACCTTAGAGGGGACTCTGTGTATTTGCCCGGATGATTGGTATGAGGGATTCTTTGTGGCGAGGATTCGGAAAAAAAGATAGAGGGATACACGGTTTTACGGTTTTGCACCATAGGCATGTGATTCCCGGGCATGTGTCCCCTTGTTCACTGAGGCCATGTTCAGAAGAGCGACATGGAGAATAAAATCATCACTTCTCCAAAAGGGGAAAACAAAAACCAAGCGTCCTCACCGATCGACAAACAGCTGGTAATTACAAGGAAAATGTTATATAATATGCTTTGACTGGAAAACATGCTATAGATGGCAAAGGTCATTAGTCAATAACACGTTCAAAGTTTGGAGGAAGCGATGCTGACATTAGAAAATGTGTCCTTTGAGGTACAGGAAGAAAAGGGACAGAAAGAAATTATAAGAAACATGAATCTGACCATCGGTGATCATAAGTTTGTCGTCATTACCGGCCCGAACGGCGGCGGCAAATCCACCCTGGCAAAGCTGATTGCCGGGATTGAAAAGCCGACAGGGGGAAGGATTTATTTTGAGGAAACGGATATTACGGACTTGAGCATTACAGAGCGGGCAAATCTGGGTATCAGCTTTGCGTTCCAGCAGCCGGTGCGTTTTAAAGGGATTCAGGTGCTGGATCTCATTCGTCTGGCTGCCAAAAAGAACCTGAGTGCGGCAGACGCCTGCCAGTATCTGTCCGAGGTGGGACTATGTGCCAAGGATTATATCAAACGGGAAGTGAATGCGAGCCTTTCCGGCGGAGAATTGAAGCGGATTGAGATTGCCACGGTACTGGCCCGGAATACCAGGATGTCGGTGTTTGATGAGCCGGAGGCGGGGATTGATTTGTGGAGTTTTCAGAATCTGATTCAGGTGTTTGAACGGATGCGGGAGAGTACGGACGGCTCCATCCTGATTATTTCTCATCAGGAGAGGATTTTGAATATTGCGGATGAGATTGTGGTGATAGCGGATGGCAGGATCACCCGGCAGGGGCCCAAAGATGAAGTTCTTCCGGAACTTTTGGGAACCGCGTCGGCAGTAGATGCCTGCGCGAAATTTTATCAGGGAGGGGACAGGAAATGATGGACCGGATTCAGCAGAGGATTTTGGAAGAGGTTGCAGACCTTCATGAGGTGCCGGAGGGGGCTTACAATATCCGGGCCAACGGACAGATGGCGGGGCGGAACACAACGGCCAATATTGACATTACCTCCAAGACAGAGGCCAGCGGCATTGATATCCGGATTCAGCCGGGGACAAAGCATGAGAGTGTGCATATTCCGGTAGTGCTCAGTCAGAGCGGGATGAAGGATATGGTCTATAATGATTTCTATATCGGGGAAGACAGCGATGTGGTGATTGTGGCCGGCTGCGGTATTCACAATTGCGGAGAGCAGGATTCCCAGCACGATGGGATCCACCGGTTTTATGTGGGGAAAAATGCGAAGGTAAAATATGTGGAGAAGCATTACGGTGAAGGGGACGGAGAGGGGAAGCGGATTCTCAACCCGGTCACGGAAGTCTACATGGAGGAGGGGAGTTCCATGGAGATGGAGATGGTGCAGATCAAAGGAGTGGATTCCACGGACCGGAAGACCAAGGCAGAACTTGCCGCGGGGGCAAAACTGGTGGTGAGAGAACGTCTGATGACGCACGGGAATCAATATGCAGTCAGTGATTATGTGGTGGAATTAAACGGTGCAAAGGCCAGCGCGGATGTGGTATCCCGTTCCGTGGCAAAAGACAGTTCTTATCAGAAGTTTGATTCCCGGCTGGTAGGAAATGAATCCTGCACCGGGCATACGGAATGCGATGCGATTATTATGGGGGATGCAAGGATCCTGGCCATTCCTCAGCTGGAGGCGAATCATATCGACGCGGCGCTGATTCACGAGGCGGCGATCGGGAAAATCGCCGGAGAGCAGATCGTGAAATTGATGACTCTGGGATTGACTGAGGAAGAGGCAGAGGCGCAGATTGTCAACGGATTTTTAAAATGAGTGCGAAAAAGGGACTGAAACCGGTGTGAACCGGCAGCCCCTTTTTGCTTTAGGTCACCCCCTGCTCGATGATAAACTTATGTAGCCAGAATCCTGCGTCCTACAAATCCGATGATTCTGTGCTCTCCGAAACATCCGGAACGTCCTTGGGACTTGCGGCAGGAGGCTGCGGATTTTCCGTCTGGGAACCAGGAAGGCCGGAGAAGTTTAAGTTGCGGGTTACTTTGGCATCATAGGTCTGAGCTTTTAAAATCTCGCGGAAATCCACGCCGGTGGCTTCGGACATCGTGTCAAAGACCTGCTGCATGATCGTGGCGGCATTGCCGGATATCTGGCTGACGCCGGAACCGGAATCACCTCCGCCTCCATAGATATTGACCTTGCTGATGCTGGAGAGAGGCTTGGAGATCTCGGCAGCCATCTGCGGCATAATGCTAAGGAGCATTTCCAGAATGGCGGCATTGTCATATTTGGAGTAAGCCTCGGCTTTCTTTTCCATACCTTCCGCCTCGGCCAACGCTTTTGCCTGGATGGAAGCGGCTTCCGCCTCACCTCTGGCACGAATACCGGTAGCTTCCTGTTCGGCGGCAAAACGGGTGGCCTCTGCCTTGGCTTTCAGCGCCTCTGCTTCTGCCAGCGCCTTTGCCTTCATGGCGTCGGCCTCTGCCTGGGCCTTTGCTTTCATAGCTTCCGCCTCTTTTTCCTGCTCGTATTTCTTGGCCTCGGCTTCTCGTTGGCGTTTTGCAAGGGTGGCGGCGGCTTCCTGCTCGACTTTGTAGCGTTCCGCATCTGCCTTTTTATTGATTTCTGCTTCCAAAAATTGCTGCTGGATTGCAACCTGCTGCTTTCTCAATTCCGCTTCGCGCTCGGCTTTGGCAATCTGGGCGTTGACGGTAGCGGTCTGGATCGTTTTCTGCTGCTCCTGCTTCTGGATCTCATAAGCAGCGTCTGCTTCCGCCTTTTTGGTGTCCGCGTTTTTCTGGAGTTCGGACTTTCTGATAGCCAGTTCATTGTTCTTTTGAGCAATCTCGGTCTGAGCAATGACACGGGCGTCGTTGGCGGATTTATCAGCCTCAGCCTGTGCGATCGCGATGTCGCGGTCAGCCTGCGCCTTGGCAATCGCGGCATCCTTTTTGATGCGGGAGGTATTGTCCGCGCCCAGGTCTTTGATCAGGCCGTTCTCATCCGTAACATTCTGAATATTGCAGGAAAGGATCTCGATTCCCAGCTTATCCATATCTTTGGATGCTTTGGACATTACCTGGTCGGAGAAGGAATCCCTGTCCGTGTTAATCTCTTTTAAAGAAAGCGTGCCGATGATTTCACGCATGTTTCCCTGCAGAGAGTCCTGGAGGTCCATGGTGATGTCTGCCGCTTTTTTGTTCAGGAAGTTCTTGGCGGCCAGTTTGATGCCTTCCGGAGAGGGGGAAATCCGGACTTTAGCCACAGCGTCTACATTGACATTGATAAAATCGTTGGTCGGAACGGATTGCTCCGTTTTGATATCCACGGTCATTTGCCCCAGGTACAGACGGTCTAAGCGTTCCAGGTAGGGGATCTTAATACCGGCCCGTCCGACCAGGATGCGGGAATCCTTTTTCAGTCCGGAAATGATATATGCCTGATCCGGCGGAGCCTTTACATAACCGCTGAATAAGATCAGCAGGATGATGATCACGACTGCGCCGACAGCCAGGATGGACAAAGTGGAACTGGGTAAAAAGCCTAACATAGTGGTCTCCTTTCGTGTAAAACCTTACATAGATTGTTCAAATTATAATATATTTTATCGCCAATGATGACATATTGCAATAGAATTTTGCAAAAATTAAGGAAACTTATCGGTTTATGCCAAAATTTGGCGGATAAAGCAAACAGTAATTTTTAAATCGGTTAAGGTATCATATGATAAATGCGAGATCAGAAAATATTAGGGTTATGAAGGAGAAATTAAATGAAAATTCTGAGAAATACAAGAAAAGAACTGCTTTAAAAACAAGAAAATTCTTAAATTATTCAAATAGTTCCATACAATTTGACTATTAACAAAAAATAATAAATTATTTTAAAAAAAGTGTTGACAAATCATGCGTTATCTGCTATGATAAATACAACAAAACAAGAGAGAACAAGCAGAGGATCAGAAAAGTCCTCACAAGAGAGATCCTAAACAGAAGGAGATCTCAAAAATCTAAGCAAAGGAGGTACGGACCACCGAAGACGTAAATCTCGTTTCTGCTATCGGATCAGATAGGCAGGGACAAAGGACAAAGAATCTGCAAGGCAAGACACCAGAAAGAAAATATATTCAGGACGAACATTATCAAAACTGAAAAGAATTGGTTTCGTTATATGACGAGAAAGTATAGCGGGGACGATAGATTTCAGAACAAGATAATCAAAACACAAAAAGGGAAAGAATATCCGAAGAGGTGTGGCTGCTGAAGCAGAGGATACAATTTCATATAGAGGGTACATAAGATATGTACAAACGGTTGTGGTAAGTCCTGAAAAGGAAAGAGAGGTACAATCCAATGGACAACATGCATTGAAGCCGGATATCAACGAAAAGAGCAGATGTTGATATCCGGCTTCCTCGTGTGTGAAATTCCCCATGTGCGGGAACGCGATCAGAGTCCGGTGAGATCAAAAGACGGCGTATATTCTTCTTTGGCGCTGCTTTTTTGCTGCATAAATCCTTGATCCAGTCCAAGTTCGAGAGCGGCGTTTACAACTTTTTGATATTCATAAGAGGTAATGCGTCGGTTCAGTTCCGGATATTGATGGCTCTTATAAAAAGGAGTATACTGGCTCATCAGGCTGATCAGATACTGATTTTTGGGCAAAGATCCGGCCATCCAGTCAAGCAGGCGGACGGAGTCTTCTTTCTGCCCGGGAAGGACCAGGTGACGGATGATAACGCCGCGGTCCATAATCGGGCTGCTGCTGCCGGATTCTGTGTGAAAAACAGGAGCGCCTGTCTGCGCGATCATCTGAGAGATGGCCTGTGAGGCGACAGGAAAATAGTCGCTGGCCTGGGAATAACGCCTGGATAATCCGGAATCGTAGTATTTCAGATCCGGCAGCCAGATGTCGATATAATCCTGCAAAGCCTGTACCACTTCGACCCGTTCATATCCGCCGCAGTTATAGACAACCGGAACGTGAAGCCGATGGCGGACGAGATCCAGGGCGGAAAGGATTTGCGGCAGATATTGCGTGGCAGTGACCAGGTTGATGTTGTGGGCGCCCTCCTGCTGGAGCCGCAGAAAAATGTCCGCCAGCTGGCGGGGGGTTATTTCTTTTCCGGCATTCTGCTGGCTGATGGCATGGTTTTGGCAAAAACAGCAGCGCAGGGTGCAGCCGCAGAAAAACACGGTCCCGCTGCCTCTGCTTCCGCTGATGCAGGGTTCTTCCCATTGATGGAGCGCTGCCCGCGCCGCCCGCATTTTGGCCGTAGATCCGCAAAAACCCTTGCTGTGGGTGCGGTCCACATGGCACTTTCTCGGGCAGAGATGGCAATCCTTATAGGAAGAATCAGAAAAAAGAACCGGCAGAGCATTCATAAGGACTCCCTCCTTTAAAAAGGATAGTAGCATATTTTTTTTATAATGGCAAGAAAAGGAACTTGAAAAACCCCGGTATCTGTTGTATAATCAATCTCATAAAAGAGCGGGAAGTAATTCCTGGGAATGCTCGACAACCTTACCAATTTTGAACCTACATCTGTGACACAGGGATTCCAATATTTGTGAGTGGATGTCAGGCCTCCAGCGAGTGGAAGGCAGAAGCTTACGTGAGGTTGCCCACCTAGCAACGGCTAGGAGTCAATAAGTAAGACCGGCATTTCTGGGATTACAAAAGACGAAAGCAGCGAGAAATCGCTGCTTTATCTTTTTGCCAATCTGTGGTAATCTATAAATACGTCCGAAATATCATGAGGAAGGGACGGGTTCTGACGGGAAAAAGGAGACGCTATGAAAAATGAGAAGTATCAACGCTATATTTACTGGGGCGTGACAGCATTCATTGTTTTGTCATTGCTGATCGGGCTTATTTTTTTTATTATAAAAATCGAGCAGGTGCTGGAGATTTTCCGTGTGTTCTTCCGGATTTTGGCGCCGATTACCTATGGGGCTGTGATGGCCTATCTGATGGCGCCGATTTATAATCGGGTGAAAAAGCTGGTGAAAGCAGTAGGCAGCAGTTCTTCTTCGGCAAAGAGACTGGAGCCTCTGGCGGTTTTTCTTGCCACCCTGGTGAGCGTATCCGTTCTGGTTGCGGTAGTGACAGGACTGATTTCCATGCTGCTGCCGCAGCTGTGGGAGAGTGTGCGCGGGATTATAGAGGCGCTGCCGACCAGCATCAATAATCTGCAGATCTGGCTGGAGCAGATATTGGCAAACAATCCGGATCTGGAAGCGGGCGTTATGGAATATTATGATATGGGAGTGTCGCAGCTGCAAGGCTGGCTGAGCAGGGACGTGATTCCCAATATGGACAAGATATATGGGTTTATCAGCGGTCTGTCGAGTGGTATTTTCAGTGTGATCAATGCTTTGAAAAACATCCTGATCGGACTTATTGTGATGGTGTATCTGCTGAATATGAAGGAGAAACTGCTGACGCAGGCGAAAATGATTCTTTATGGGGCATTCCCGCTGAAGATTGCGAATAAAGTATTGGAAGAGGGCAGATATGTGCATCAGGTGTTTGGCGGCTTTATTATCGGGAAGCTTCTGGATTCTCTGATTATCGGGGTTTTGTGTTTTGTGCTGCTGAATTTTATGAAAATGCCTTATGTGCTGCTGGTGAGTGTGATTGTGGGGGTAACTAATGTAATTCCATTTTTTGGACCGTTTATCGGAGCGATACCCAGTGCGTTTCTGATTCTGCTTGCCAGTCCGATCAAGTGCTTCTGGTTTTTGGGCTTTATCCTGTTGCTGCAGCAGTTTGACGGGAATATTCTGGGGCCGAAGATCTTAGGGGATTCCACAGGGCTTTCCAGCTTCTGGGTGCTGTTCTCGATTCTGCTGTTTGGCGGGTTGTTTGGTTTTGTGGGTATGATTATCGGCGTGCCTACGTTTGCGGTATTTTATAAACTGGTACGGGAGTTTGTGTCATGGCTCCTGGAAAAAAAGCGGCTTTCTGCCGATATCGGACGGTATGAAAGGCTGGATTATATCGACGAGGAGAATAGGACCTACATTGAAAAGTAGAAAGCATCATATCAGGAAAAGGGCGTTGATCGGATGGGTGGTTGGGGTCCCCATGCTGGTGATTTTGCTGGTTGGGATCATTCTTCGCCATGAACAGGAGGGGGAGGGAATCCCCCGTACGCTGGCGGTAAAGTCAGTGGTATTGGCCCTGCAGTCACCGGAGGAACTCTCACAGTGGCAAAAGACGTACAAGGCCTCCCATTTTCCGGCGAAGTACCTGGATGAGTGGTATGTCCCCTACATGGACTATCTGTATGAGAATGGTTTCCTGTCGGAAGAGGACACTCCGGCGACGGAGGAGTCGGCAAGCGGGAAGCTGACTTATGGGGAGGCAGCGCAGATTGCCGGCGCATTGTCTCCGGAACTGGGGAAAAAAATCTCCGTGACGAAAAAGAACCGGGAAAAGCCATACCCGGAAGACTTATGGTGGCTGTTTTACGATTCGCTGCTGCGTCTTCCGGAGATGGAAGGAAAGGTGGAACGGGGGAATATCTGCATCTATGGTACGATTGACAATGTGCCCAATACCCCGTCCTGGGTGGCTCATACCAACCGGGGGGAGATGGGATTTGCCGGGTTGGCGCTGGATGCGTATATCGATCACGAACTGGAGGTTTATATAAGAGGCGACGAGATCCTCCACGTGCTGGGAGATAAGGGGCAGGAAGTGACATACCGCAATGTGTGGATGATCGATGGAGACGAAGAGGGGTTGGAGGTCTATGTAGGAGACATCCAAAGACGCATTCCGTTTGCGAAGAAAACAAAAAAGGCAGAGGCATATTTACATAATCTGGCGGATATTCAGCTGGAGAACGGCAAGATTACCAAAGTGTCCGTGAAAAAAGAACGTCTTACGGGAAAGCTGCTTTCGGTCCATCCGGATTCCGTGGAGATTGAGGGATACGGGGTGGTGCCTCTGGATGAGGAGTATAAGATTTTAAAGACCTACGGCGGCCTGGAGAGGCTGGAACCGGAAGATTTGCTGGTTGGTTATGATATTCAGGAGTTTGTGGCGGCGGGAGGCCGGATTTGCGCCGTGCTGGCCGTGCGGGAGTTTGATGCCGAGACGATCCGGGTACTGCTGATGACGGAAGGGTTTCGCGGCCTTTACCATGAGCAGGTAACATTGATGGGAGACACGCCCCTTACGGTATCCTGGAAAGATCAGACGACGGAGGTGAAAGCCGGAGAGGAATTTACCATTACGCCGGGGGACGAAAGGCTTGCCGGAGGCCGGGTGACCGTGACGGCTGCCGATGGGGCGGAGATCCGTGTCTGTTCCTTGAAACGCGACGAAATCCAGCCTTCGTATGGAGGAAGGCTGGAGGTGGTAGGTTCCGAAGAGGGGCTGGTGCTGGTCAATGAGCTGTATCTGGAGGATTACCTGAAAAAAGTGATTCCCAGCGAAATGCCGTCGTCGTATGAGAAAGAAGCGTTGAAGGCGCAGGCGGTCTGTGCCAGGACGTATGCCTATATGCAGATTCAGAGCAACACCTACAGTCAGTACGGCGCCCATGTAGATGACAGCACGAATTTTCAGGTTTACAATAATGTGGCTGCGGATGAGCGCACGGCGGCAGCGGTAGAAGAGACCTATGGGAAAATGCTTCTCTATGAAGGAAAGCCGATTACCACATATTATTTTTCGACCTCCTGCGGCACTACGGCGGACAGCAGTGTATGGGGAGGCGATCCGGAAATGGCGCCTTACCTGAAAGGAGTTACGCTGCAGCCGGGCCGAAGGACGTTGACATTTGATTCCAACGATGATTTCCTGGCATTTATCAAAAGAATGGATTATCCGGCTTACGATTCCGCCTTTCCTTTTTACCGGTGGAATGTGACGGTCAGAGCGGACATACTCGCCGCCAATATCAGCGAGGTCGGTATGGTGGAGTCGCTGCAGGTCACAGAGCGGGGGTCCGGCGGAGTGGCGCAGACCCTCCTGGTAAAAGGCAGCGAGGGGGAACGGACAATATCGGGGCAGGATCGGATTCGCGCCGCCTTGGGGGATGCCAGCCTGACGATTCATCGCAAAGACGGAGGAACAAGCACCGGATGGAGTTCTCTTCCGAGCGGCTTTCTTGCTGTGGAAGCGGCGGGAAAGGACAGCGACGGAGTGCAGCTTTTTAAGATATACGGCGGCGGCTATGGACACGGAGTCGGCATGAGCCAGAACGGCGCCCAGGGTATGGCAAAAGAGGGAATGGGATATGAGGAAATCCTGAAGTTTTTCTATGACGGGGTGTCGGTTGAGAAATACAGCGTTTCCGGGCAGGAGAATACAGACGAAAAATAGAAAAGAGGGATTGACATGCCTAAGAAGAATATGATTGTCGGTCAGTCGGGCGGTCCGACAGCAGTGATCAACGCAAGTTTGTGCGGAGTAATCCGGGAAGGCCTTTCCAACAAGGACAAAATTGGAAAAGTCTATGGAATGGTTCATGGGATCGAGGGGTTCCTGGAAGGACGCTATATGGATCTGGGGGAAGAACTGGGCAGGGAGGAATTAGAAAAGCTGCGTTTGACCCCGGCTGCCTATCTGGGTTCCTGCCGGTATAAGCTGCCGGAGGAATTGTCCTCGGAAGTTTACGGTCAAATGTTTGAAAAGTTTGAGGAGCTGGACATCGGATACTTTTTCTATATCGGCGGGAATGATTCCATGGATACCGTCAGCAAATTGTCCCGGTATGCGGCAGAGATCGGGAGTGCCATTTGCTTTGTAGGGATACCGAAAACCATTGACAATGATTTGATTCTTACGGATCATACGCCGGGGTTTGGAAGTGCGGCCAGGTATGTGGCGTCCACGGTACGGGAGGTTGTGCTGGATTCTTCGGTGTATCAGCAGAAATCGGTTACGATTGTTGAGGTGATGGGACGTCATACCGGATGGCTGACGGCAGCTTCCGTGCTGGCACGGAAATATGAGGCGGACAATCCGGCGTTGATTTATCTGCCGGAACGTGCTTTCTCTCTGGATGGGTTTGCCAGGGACATAGAAAGAGAACTGGCCAGACGGCGTTGCGTGGTGGCCTGTGTGTCGGAAGGGATTGCAGATTTGGAGAGCACGTTTATCTGTGAATATGGGGAAAAGGAGTTGTCTGCCGGCCTGGATACCTTTGGCCATAAAATGCTGACTGGCTGCAGCAAGATTCTGGAACGCTTTGTGAAGAGCAGATTTGGCGTAAAGGTGCGGTCTGTAGAATTGAATGTGAGCCAGCGCTGCTCGGGGATGCTGGCGTCCCTGACGGATATTCAGGAAGCCGAGAAGGCGGGGCGGATGGGCGTAATTTATGCGCTGGATGGAAAAAGCGGCGTGATGGTCGCGTTTTCCCGAAAGCAGCAATCCGATGCGTACGAACTGGAATACTGCGCCGTGGATGTCAATAAGGTATGCAATCAGGAAAAGACAGTGCCGCTGTCCTGGATTTCCCAGGCGGGGAACGACGTGGGAGAAGAGTATGTGGCATATGCCCTGCCTCTGATTCAGGGGGCGGCGGCTCCTCCTATGAAGAACGGTATTCCTGAATACCTGTATCGAAAACAAATTTTTCCGTCCGATGTATAATACGGAAAATTGCGGACATACTTAAAAATGTATCGATGCTCTTTCAATAAAAAAGAGTAGAAATACTTATCCTCCCCTTTTTGGTACCCTGTCTGCTGCATAGGATGCGGTAGGCGGGGTATTTTTTATGAAGTATTGTTCAATAAACTGCGGAAAATTGAAATCTATCTGATATTTGATGTATAAATTCCCAAGACAAGGAGATACTGAGAGTAGTACCAAAGAAAAAAGAAATACTTATCCTCCCCTTTTTAATCGGTTTCGGTGCAAAGGCGCACCGGAACCGATTTTTTTTCCGTAAAATCAGGGGTTTTTCATATTTCCCATTTAGAGTAAATGTCCTGAAAATCATGTACTACTGTACTGGCTCATTTACTTTCAGCCAAATGACGCAGAATGAATTTTCAGTCTGCAAGGCGGCGGAGGGAGGCGATGCGGTGGCATCGTTGACCGACAACAACGCAGCAGATGGAAATTCAGGCAAGTCATTTGGCGAAATGTAAATGAGTCGGTACACCAGTCACCCTGTCATTAGACTTACGAATGGTTTTTTGAACATAAAAGGACGCGGAATTTGAAGAGAGCGGGATTGCGGTTGATATTAACTAAGGAAACTCAAAATTTTCCGCAAAGTTTTCCCTCAAATAAATTGCAAATTTTCAGGAAGTGTTATATACTATTGAAATGATATGCGCGGCCAGGCCGCAAAACAACAAATCTGAGAAAGGATGCAGGTTATGGCATTACTGGAAACATGGAGAAATCTTGCCTATGGCAACGGCTCCGATGATAAAGAGAAGCAAAGATTGTGGGATGGATATTTTGCCATCGAAAAAGGAATTTACGAAAAGATCCTGTCTGCTCCGACTGAGGTGATCACAGGGACTGTGAAGGAACTGGCTGAAAAATACGAGACAGAGATTCTGATCATGACCGGTTTTCTGGATGGGATTAATGAGAGCCTGAAGGGTTATGAGAACCCGATTGACACTATGGATGAGGATACTCAGGTAAAGATTGAGATCGATCCGGAGAAATTGTACTACAATATGGTGGCGGCAAAGGCAGAGTGGCTGTATAATCTGCCCCAGTGGGATGCGATTTTAAGCGAAGAGCGTCGGAAAGAACTGTACAAGCAGCAGAAGGCTTCCGGGACGGTCCGTAAGGAGAAAAAGATTTTCCCGAACGATCCCTGTCCGTGCGGAAGCGGGAAAAAATATAAAAAGTGCTGCGGCAGAAACGTATAAAAGAAACAGCAGGAATGCAGGGGCAATCATGCCAGAGGTATGGTTTCCCTGCATTTTTCCGTAATAAAAGTCAGGAGAAAAGGAAATGGATGCTTATACGGGGTTTGCGGAGGTTTATGACCTCTTTATGGATGACGTTCCTTATCAGGAGTGGTGCAGTTATCTGGTAGAAATTTTAAGGGAGCAGGGAATCCGGGACGGACTGGCGCTGGATCTCGGATGCGGAACGGGGAAGCTTACCCGGCTTTTGGCAGAAAAGGGGTATGACATGATCGGGGTGGATGCCTCCGCGGAGATGCTGGAGATCGCTGCACAAAAGAACCCGGACGGCAAAATTCTCTATCTGCAGCAGGATATGCGGGAACTGGAACTGTATGGAACCGTGGCTGCTGTTGTCTGCATTTGTGATTCCATGAATTATCTGTTGGAGTATGAGGAATTGGTGCGGGTCTTGCGCCTGGCGGATAATTATCTGGACCCGGGCGGAATCCTGATCTTTGATATGAATACTTCTTATAAATACCGGGAAATCCTGGGAGAACAGACTATTGCGGAAAATCGGGAAGAAGGAAGCTTTATTTGGGACAATTATTATGATGAAGAGCAGCAGATTAACGAGTATGATTTGACTTTGTTTATCCGGGAGGAGAACGGGTATTACCGGAAATACGAAGAGACGCATTTTCAGCGGGCCTATGAGATCGAAGCGGTAAAAAAAGCGGTCCATGAGGCAGGGATGCAGCTTTTGTCTGTGTATGACGCCTGGACAAGATCAGCGCCAAAAGAGGATAGCGAGCGGGTGTGTTTTGTGGCAAAAGAGATAAAAAAGAAGGGGGCAGATAATAGAATCGATTCATAGCATAATAAAAAGAACTACCGAAGGTGGACAGTTTGATTACCATCAGTTTGTGTATGATTGTTAAAAATGAAGAACAGGTTTTGGGCCGCTGTTTGGATACAGTCAGTAAAATTGTGGACGAAATTATCATAGTGGATACGGGATCTGAGGATCAGACAAAGGTGATTGCTCAAAAGTATGGCGCCAAGGTGTATGAGTTTGCCTGGCGGGATGATTTTGCGGCAGCCAGGAATGAAGCGTTTTCCCGGGCAACGATGGACTACTGCATGTGGCTGGATGCGGATGATGTGGTGACGGAGGAAAATCAGAAAAAACTTGCAGAATTGAAGAAAACTCTTGATAAAGATACGGATATAGTGATGATGAAATATGCGGTTTCCGAGGATGCTGACGGGAAACCGCTGTTTTCTTATTATCGGGAGCGTCTGATCCGGAACGGCCGGGGCCTACGGTGGGAGGGGCGTGTGCATGAGGCGATTGTGCCTGCGGGAAAAATCGTATATTCAGACATTGTAATCTCTCACAGGAAAATCGGGGCAGGGGATGGGGACAGGAATCTGAGAATTTACGAAAAGATGCTGCAGGAAGGAGAAACGCTGTCCGGAAGGGAGTTGTTTTATTATGGGAGAGAGTTGATGAGCCATCATCGGTATACGGATGCAGAGGAAGTCCTGGAATCGTTTTTGGACGGGGCGGGATGGAAGGAAAATAAGATCGAGGCGTGTCTGAATCTGGCGGAATGTTTTCGTGCCCTTGGAAAGAAAGAAAAGGGGGCGCGGACGCTGCTTCGAAGCTTTTTATATGGGGAACCCAGGGGAGAAGCGTGTTTTGAACTGGGAAGATATTTTCAGGAGCAGAGTCAGTGGCAGCAGGCTATATTCTGGTATGAGACCGCATTGGTGCTGAAACCAGAGGAAGAAAACGGCGGCTTCATTCGCTGGGACTATTACGGATATCTGCCGGAGATCAATCTTTGTGTATGTTATGACCGGATGGGAGATGAAAAAAAGGCATATGAATATCATCAGAAATCCAGGATACGCAAACCGGATGCCGAGGAGGTGCGGTGGAATGAACGGTATTTTCGCGAGAAGGGGATGGACGAACCAAACGGATCTTTGGGACATATGATACAGTAAACCGACAGAAACGGGGAAGACCAAAATGGAGTCGGCTCCAGACAGCTGTCGGAGAGAAAATTGAAGGAGTGATCATATGTATTGTGGTTCTATAAATTCTGGTTGTACAGGAAATCAGAGGTGTGGTTCAAGACGTTGCTGCCGGCCTAATCCGCCAATGCCGCCGAACCCGCCAATGCCGCCGAACCCGCCAATGCCGCCGAACCCGCCAATGCCGCCGAACC
>CAMSTY010000076.1 GCA_947063875.1 uncultured bacterium | reverse complement strand
AGGCCGGACTGCTGAGAGAGCTTGTGAAGACCTTCCGTCTGCGGGCGAGATAAACATTGCCATAAGCTTATAACCTCCGGTTTGAGGGATGGGACTGAAATGAAAACAATAAAAACTGTCATTTCCATAATATGGTTTTTCTTTATAAGCATTTCTTCGCCGCTTTGGGTTGGCTGCATATACATGGACATCACCGGGCATAGCAAAGGGTATGCGTATGATATGGGTTCCGAAGCTGATATTGCGGTGTTTTTGGGGATTATATTGCTTCTGTTGTGGCTGCTTGCAGTTGTGCCCGTGACTGTCTCGCTTTGCAAAAAATGCTACTGCAAAAAGAAGTCCTTGATATGGATACCGCTTCTTGCTTTTGCCGGATTATTTGTGGTGGGAATTTGCATTATAGGGTGGAATGAATTTATTAAACTGTTCGGGTATGGTTATCCGTGGCTTACCGACCGGGTACAGGGGATGTAGCGTTTGGCAATGTGGGCGGCGTTGTTTTGCAAGGACTAAGAAAGTCAATCACGCGGAAAATGTCACTATTTCAGAACAAAAAATTACTTGACATTTTTTGACTTTTTTGATTAAATAGGTGAGGAATTTAATCAAATAGAAACACTTGAACGACACATGTAGTGCTTGGCACGTAAATCTGATTACGGGACAAAGTATCGCATGTGTCTTTTTTGACGGCATGTGCGGTTTGCGTGTGCCGTTTTTTGTTTCTTAAAGTCAAGGAGGAAATTATGGAAACAAGTAATTATCTGGGAAGCGAGAAAATAGGGAAACTTCTCGCGAAATTTTGCATTCCGTGCATTGCATCACTGATCATTTCCTGTCTTTATAACATCGTGGATCAGATCTTTGTTGGGAATGGCATTGGTTATCTGGGAAATGCGGCGACCGGCGTTATTTTTCCGATTACCGTTATTGGATGGGGATGTCGCTGTTTTTTGGTGATGGCGCTGCGGCATATCTGAGCGTGGCTTTGGGAAAAAATGAGACAAAAACCATCCATCAGGGGATTGGGAACAGTATCCTTTTTTCCTTTTTTTCAGGGGTGGTGATTATTCTTATCAGCTATATTCTGGGGGATGGATTGCTTCGGATGATTGGCGCCACAGATGCGACAATTTTGCTGGCTCATGACTATGGATTTATCATTTATATCATGATGCCTTTGGCTATGACACAGAATACATTGGCTTCCATTATCCGGGCAGACGGAAGTCCTCAGTATGCCATGGGAGCCATGATTGTGGGGGCGTTAATCAATATTGTGGGAGATCCGGTGGCCATTTTTGTGTTGGATATGGGAATCAAGGGGGCTGCGTATGCAACGATTTTGGGCCAATTTGTAAGCTTTTTGCTTTGTGCGTTTTATTTGACAAAAAGCAAGACTTTTCGGCTGCAGGCCGGCAGTTTCCGGATAGATTTCAGGCAGCTGAAACAGATTATGGCGCTGGGGGCTTCCAGCCTTTTAACCCAGTTATCTATCGTAGTCATCACGGTGGTAAACAATATTCTTCTGGTAAAATACGGAGCTGTTTCCGCATATGGGTCAGATATCCCGCTGGCGGCTTTTGTGGTTATTATGAAGCTGTTCCAGATTGTGCTTAATATTGCCATTGGCATTGCTGCGGGGGCGCAGCCGATCGTAGGGTACAATTATGGGGCGCAGAAATTCGGACGTGTAAGGGAACTCTTGAAAGCTGTTTTGAAATGGACAGCAATCGTGGGGATTGTGTGCATGGTTCTGTTTGAAGCATTCCCGGGGGCGTTTATCCGTTTGTTTGGATCGGATGGGGATCTGTATATGGAGTTTGCCGTTCGCTGTTTGAGGATTTATTTGCTGCTGATTGTATTTACCTGTGTGCAGAAGGTATGCGCGATCTTTTTACAGTCAATCGGACGGGCTTCGGCGGCGCCTTTGGCGATCCTCCGCGACCTGCTGCTGATTGTATTTTCCATTCTTGTGCCGATGTTTTTTGGCGTGACAGGCATTTTCTGGGCGGCTTTGGTGGCGGATGTATTTGCTATGTTGATTACGTCGGTTGTTATGGTGCGGCTGTGGAAGGAATTGCAGGAAGAAAAAGAACAAAAGCAGCTGGGCAGCGAGGAACATATCCGGCCGACAAAGCCAGGAGTCATCATCACGATCTCCCGGGAACATGGCTCTGCCGGCAAACGGGTGGGTCAGATTCTGGCCGGAATGCTGGAGATTCCCTGCTATTATAAAGAAGTAACGGCATTGGCGGCCCAGGAAAGCGGGCTGGCGGCAGAATTTATTTCTGATATCAATAAGAATTCGCCAGACCGGCTGCAGGAGCTATATCTGAGCACCAATATTGTGCAGCAGGCGATCACGGCTCAGGATAAAATTATCAAAAAGATTGCTGACAATGGCTCCTGCGTCATCGTCGGCCGGGCAGCGGATTACGTGCTTCGGGAGTATTCGGATGTGGTGCGCATTTTTATCCATGCCTCCAAGGATTACCGGATGAAGAAGGTTATGGAAATGTACGGAGACACCCAGGCTGAGGCAAGAAAGAATATTGAACATTCGGATGCGGCGCGGGCGAATTATTACCGGTCGGTCACAGGATTGCTTTGGGCGCATTCGGATAATTATGATTTGTGCATAGACAGTTCCATAGGCGAACAAAGCTGTGCGGAAATGATCCTTGCTTATTTGGAGAAAAAAGGATATTAATACTGGTTGCAGAAACGGCGCCGCAAGATATTGTTGTCACTTGATAATATGTGGTATAATTCGTGGAGAGGTGACAAGGATGGGAAGAATTGTTCTTTTAGTGGCGCGGGAAGAAATGCTTTACCAGGCGCATAATATTTTACAGGAAAAAAAGTTCCGGATTGCAAAAATGCGTGCAATAAGGACAGAGAATGCGGTCACGGAAGCCCGCCAGGAAATCAGCGACGGGGCGACAATCCTGATTGCCCGGGGGTTGCGGGCATCTCTCATCAAACGCTATACGGATATACCGGTGGTGGAAATTGTACTGACTGCCCAGGAAATGGCCCTTTTGATTATGCGTGCCAGACAGATTGTGCACAAGCCGCATCCCATGATTGCAGTGGTGGGTTTTAAAAATATGTTCTGCGATATGTCCTATTTTGATGAGATTTATGATATTGAACTGCGTACTTATTATGCCAAAGAAGATTCCATGCTTCAGCAGGCGGCACAGGCTGCAGTGAGTGACGGCGTGGATTTGATTATTGGCGGGGATACGGCAGTGAAGGGGGCAACGGCAGCAGGAATCCCCTCTCTGTTTCTTTCCATGACAGAGGATTCCATGCGGCAGGCCTTTGCAGTGGCGGAGCAGATGGATTACGCCATGAACCAGGAGAAAAAATCGGCGGCCCAGATGGGGATTCTGCTGGATTATTCTTATAGCGGCATTATCCAGTTGGATGCGGATGGCGTGGTGCTGGCGGTGAATCCTATGATGGAAGATATGATCCGGCAGCAGGAGTCGGACTTGAAGGGAAGGCAGATCGGAGAGATTGTTCCGGAGATCGAAGATGGGGTCCGGCAGGAGGTCTTACGGCAGGGAAAGGAAAGGACGCTTTTGCTGGAGTGGAATCATGTGCCGGTATTTGTGGTGATGGCTCCGGTGCTCTATGACGGCCGTGTGGACGGGGCGATTCTCACTTGCCATAAAACCCGCAAAAACAACCGGGATGACAGGCAAAAGAAAGCCAGTCAGGGAAAGCCTGCCGATAAGGGGAATGGCCATTTTCCGGCCATGACCCGGTTTGAGGATATTCTTCAAGACTCAAAGGAGATGAAGGCTTGCATCAGGCTGGCGAAGCTGTATGCGTTGTCCGAGCAGCCGGTGGCGCTGATGGGGGAGCCGGGAACAGAGAGAAGGCTGCTGGCAGAGTGCATCCACAACAGCAGTGAACGCAGGCAGGGGGCATTCGTGGATGTGCCTTGTGGCGGCCTGGGGGAAGAAGGGCAGTGGCCCCTGATTTTCGGAGAGCATGGCGCTGCCCGGCAGGCGTATGGCGGGACGCTGCTTTTGCAGGATGTGGATGGCCTGTCATTGGCGAATCAGTATCGCCTGTATCAGATGATTCGCTTTCATTTCTATTATGGAGCAAATGCCGGAGGCTTATATCGATGGGATGTGCGCGTCATGGTGACGGCCAGCCAGCCCCTTTCCTGGCTGGCGGTGCAGGGAAAACTTCACAGGGACCTATATTATCTTTTGTCCGGCTTAGAACTTGCGGTACCGCCGCTGCGGGAACGCAAGGAGGATCTGGAGCAGAAGCTGGAGGATTCTTTCCGGGACAGCTGCCAGCGATATTCCCGTTATCATGTACTGACGAACGGCGCAAAAAGGCTGTTGAGGGAGTATCCGTGGCCGGGAAATCTGCTTCAGATCGAAAGCTTTCTGGATCGGCTGGTGCTGACGGCAGATAGAAGGTCGCTGGATGAGATTGCGGTGATGAAGTTGCTGCAGGAATTATATCCGCAGAAGGAACTCTTGCCAGAATATAAAAAAGATGAGATTTCTGGGGGGAGGGAAGGAAAAGGTTTTCATGAAGGAGGTATGGCGGAAAAATACGGGTACTCGGCAATGATAGATCAGGAGGAATCCCGGCGGATCATAGAGACGCTTTTTTGCACGGGAGGCAGCAGGGAAAAGGCGGCGGCAGAACTTGGCATCAGCAAGGCGACTTTGTGGAGGCGTATGAAAAAATATGGGATTGAAAAAGCGGGAGGGAGCGCTTAAAGAAAGTATGATGTAAAAGGAAATCAGATGAAACATGATTGCAAAAATGAAATGAAAATGAAACGAATCTGAAACAAAACAGACAAAAATCTTATAAAAATGAAAGAATATTTACTTTTTATAGAAAAAATGCCGGATTTCATTGGTTTTGCCAATGGAATGTACCGGCATTTTTTTCTATAATGCAGGCAAGAGGTGGGCAAAAGCGCTTCACCAGAATCAAGACCCATTAAAACAGATTTTTGAAAATCTTAAGGAAAGAGAGGACATGGCAATGAAAATTGGATTTGTAGGACTGGGGATTATGGGAAGGCCGATGGCGAAGAACCTGGTAAAGGCTGGTCATGAGGTGACGGTTTTTGATTTCAATGAGGAGGCGGTAAAGGATCTGGCGGCCTGCGGCGCCAAGTCGGCGGCAAGCGGCAAAGAACTGGCGGGAGAGGTTGAGGTGGTGATCACTATGGTCCCCAATTCTCCTCACGTGCGGGCAGCTGTTCTGGGTGCGGATGGAATTGCCGAGGGTGCAAAGCCGGGGTTGACTCTGATTGATATGAGCTCCATTGACCCAACCGAGTCCAAAGCGATTGCAGCAGAATGTGAGAAGTTTGGCATTGATATGCTGGATGCACCGGTATCCGGCGGCGAGCCGAAGGCAATTGACGGCACCCTGTCCGTAATGGTGGGTGGCAAGAAGGAAACTTTTGACAAATATTATGATATGCTGATGGTGATGGCTGGATCTGTGGTATATGTAGGGGGGATCGGTTCCGGAAATGTAGCCAAGCTGGCCAATCAGATGGTAGTGGCGATCAATATCGCTGCCGTATCCGAGGCCCTGACCTTTGCCAAGAAGGCCGGTACGGACCCGGAACTGGTATACCAGGCGATCCGCGGCGGACTGGCTGGTTCTACCGTTATGGATGCCAAGGCTCCCATGATGCTGAATCGCAATTTTAAACCTGGCTTCCGCATTGAACTGCATATCAAGGATCTGAACAATGCCCTGAATGCGGCCCATGCGATCAGTTCTCCGGCTCCCCTGACCGCTCAGATGATGGAAGTTATGCAGTTCTTAAAGAGCGAGGGCCATGACAAGGAGGACCACTCCAGCATTGTAAGATATTATGAGAAGATTGCCGGCGTAACCGTAGAAAAATAATGGCCAGACAGGGAGGGGAAGCATGAATATCGATTTTATCAAGGGAGTGGTAGTCCCCATGATCACGCCGATCGATAAGGAGGAGCGGATTGACGAGCAGGCGATCCGCGGCCAGATTGACTATGTGATTGAGGGAGGCGTGAGCGGGATTCTGCTGTATGGCAGCAATGGTGAATTCTATGTGATCGAAGAGGATGAGATGGAATGGGGGTTAAAGATTGCTGTGGATCAGGCGGCAGGCCGTGTTCCGATATACTTTGGCATTGGAGCCATCAGCACGAAGAAATGTGTGCGTCTGGCAAAAATGGCGGCAGCCAACGGTGCGGCAGGCATTTCCATCTTGCAGCCTATGTTTTTAAAGCCTACGGAGACAGAACTGTTCCAGCATTTTCAAACCATCGCAACGGCGGTTTTGGAAACACCGGTTTTGCTGTATAACAATCCGGGCCGTGTGGGCTATACCTTGTCCGGCAATCTGGTGGAAAGGCTGGCCCATGAGGTTCCCAACATTGTAGGGATGAAGGACACCAGCGGTGACATTACCCAGACCTCGGAATTTATCCGCAGAAACCGGGATGTGGATTTTAAGGTGTTTGGCGGCAAGGATACGCTTCTGTATGCGTCCTTATGCCATGGCGCGGTGGGAGGCGTATGTACCGCAGCCAACTTTATGCCAGAGCTGATTACAGATATCTACAATAAATATGTGGCGGGAGATCTGCAAGGCTCCCTGGAGGCTCAGTTTAAACTGAATCCGGTACGTCTGTCCATGGACGGCGCCAGCTTCCCGGTGGCGGCTAAGGATATGGCAAACCTGCGGGGCCGCAATATCGGAGTTCCCTATACGCCGAACCTGCCGACGCCGGAAGGCCCGGTGCTGGATAAAATCAGGGCGGAGATGAAGAAGGCGGGATTGCTTGGATAGGAAGTGAAGGATAGGACAAAGCCGACAGTTTTGGATATTGCTGTCGGCTTGTGGTATATAGTATGATAAGGAAGAGCGATTGAAAATCTATACAGGAGGGGATTGATATGCGTTTTTTGTTCGCTTCGGATTCCTTTAAGGGAACGATTACTTCACAACAGAGTATCCGGCTGCTGACGGAGGCGGCAAATAAGGTCTTTCCAGGATGCGAGACTGCAGGAGTGCCGGTGGCTGACGGCGGTGAGGGGACCGTGGAAGCCGTGGTGGAGGCCACAGGCGGAAGCTGGCGTAAGGTGATGGTGCATGGACCGTTGATGGAGGAGGTGGAAGGCTTTTATGGCGTGTTCCATGGGGATTCGGCGGTGATTGAGATGGCAGCGGCTTCCGGATTGCCGATGGTGCCGGTGGAAAGGCGGAATCCGCTGCATACTACCACCTATGGCACCGGAGAGCTGATTCAGGATGCGCTGGATCAGGGACTGCGTAAGCTGTCGATTGCGATTGGCGGGAGCGCTACCAATGACGGCGGCATGGGGGCGATGCGTGCGCTGGGAATCCGGTTTTTGGATGGCGAGGGGAAGGAACTGATGGGGTTCGGATCGGATCTGGCCCGGGTTGCGGATATTGACATGAGCGGTCTGAATCCGGCGGTAAAAGAAGCGCAGATTACCGTAATGTGTGATGTGACCAACCCCCTGACGGGGCCGGACGGCGCCACCTATACCTTTGGCAAACAAAAGGGGGGCACTTCGGAGATATTGGATGAATTGGAAGCGGGGATGAAGAATTATGCTGCCGTGATGCGGGATAAACTGGGGATTGATGTGGAAGCAAAGGCCGGCGCCGGGGCAGCCGGCGGCCTGGGTGCGGCGCTGTGTGGTTTTTTAAATGCCACCCTGAAGCCAGGGATTGATACGGTGCTGGATTTGATTGGTTTTGACGGGCTGCTGGATGGGACAGACCTGGTAGTGACCGGCGAGGGCCGTATGGACTGGCAGTCGGCATTCGGCAAGGTGCCCAGCGGTGTCGGACAGCGTTGCAGGGCAAAGAAAATTCCGGTAGTGGCCATTGTGGGAGGTATGGGCCAGGGGGCGGAAAAGATATTTGAATTCGGGGTTGACAGTATTATACCTACGATTAACGGAGCCATGGATATCCAGGAGGCCTGCGACCGGGCCCAGGAACTGTATGCAAATGCGGCGGAACGAATGTTCCGGCTGGTGAAGGTGGGGATGGGCCTGGGGCGATAGCCGGATAGGCCGGGGCATAGTGGAATCTGGCTGTAGTAGAGGATGAGGTTATGGAACTGATCAGTTTGTGGGCCCTGCAGATTATGATGTTTCTGCTGATGGCGGCAGGGGCAGTGATGGCAAAGACAGGGATTCTGAAGCCGGAGGGCAAGGGGATTTTGACAGATGCAGTATTGTATTTTTTTCTGCCTTGTAATATTGTCAATTCCTTTCGGATGGAATTCAGCATGGAGATTTTAAAAAAGTTTGCTTTGTGCCTTGTGATAGCTTCCCTGATCCAGGTGATATGTTATCTCTTAAGCCGGGTACTTTATAATCATAAATCCAAAGAAATCCGGCAGGTGATGCAGTACTGTACGCTGGTCTCCAATTCTGGGTTTTTGGGAATGCCGATAGCAGAAGGGATTTTTGGGGCAGAAGGACTGATGTATGCGGCGGTTTTTATCGTGCCTACCAGGATTGTGATGTGGACAGCAGGGGTTTCCTGCTTCACCCAGTCCCCGGATATGAGGAGCGTACTGAAAAGGCTGATGCTGCACCCTTGCATTATTGCTGTGGAGGCCGGTCTGGCATTACTGGTTTTTCAGGCGCCTTTGGCTTCTCTCTATGAGAAAATCATAAATGGTGGGATTGCACCGGTGAGCGCTTTGGCGTCCGTTCTTCTGGTGGCGACGGATAAGGCAGTCCGTTCGGCCGGCGGGTGTACGACGGCTCTGACAATGGTGCTGATTGGTATGATGATGGCAGATGTGAGAGGGAAAGATATGCTGGACAGAAATGTGGCATTGATTACCGGCTTGCGTCTGGCGCTGCTGCCGGCAATTGTTTGGGCCGGGTGCCGGCTGGCACAGATCGATCCGTTGATTACCGGGATTGCAGTGGTGATTACGGGAATGCCGGCGGGCAGCACTTCGGCGATTCTGGCTGCCAAACATGGCTGTGATTATAAATTTGCAACCAGATGTATCGTGGTATCCACGTTTCTGTCGCTGTTTTCAGTCCCGCTTTGGCGGATGATCTTGTGATGGAGGCGGAAGTGAAGGAGAAAGGGGAAAAGGATGGAATATAAACAGCTGGGGAATCGTTATATCATGCGGGTAGATCCGGGAGAAGAGATTCTGGAGAAGATCGAAGAACTGTGCCGCAAAGAAGAGATCCGGGTGGGTTCTGCCGTGGGGCTGGGCGCTTCCAACCGGGCCGTCGTCGGACTTTTTGATACGGTGAATAAAGTCTATAAGAAAAAAGAACTGACGGGCCCTATGGAGATTACGTCTCTGGTAGGAAATATTTCAACAAAGAACGGGGAAACCTATCTGCATTTTCATGTGAATCTGTGCGATGAGGAAATGCAAATCCGGGGAGGCCATATGAATGCCTGCTATGTGTCTGCCACGGCGGAGGTCACCATAACGAAGCTGGAGGGGACGATAGAACGAAGGATGGATGAGGGGATCGGATTGAATTTGTATCAGTTTTAGCCGGAATGGAAGGAGGAGAGGTATGGCAAAACGAAACTCCCTTTTTAAGATGGCGGTTGTTAATGCTTAATTAGCCAATTCTTATGTATATCTATACAATCAGTGTTTGTATTATTTCTTACCTACTAATAAAAACAGAACAAAAAAGAGCAGGCCTTGTTGGCCTGCTCCTTAAATCTTAACTCTTTAGTTCAAGTCCATAACTGTGTTGTTACCCATGTAATGAAGTCTTGTTTTTAATATCTCGCTTATCTGTGGGATTGTAATAGGCTCTCCGTTAAATTCTCCTACATACCCTGGCTCTCCTGGGTTTGTTGTAGGTGATGATGACATCTTGTATTGAACTGTTCTAGTCTTTTCATTTAACTTACTACTATCAAAGTTTAATGTGTCATCTCTGTTCTCTAATTTTCCTGTTAATTTAGGGTCTGCCACTTCACTTCTTATTGCTTTATCTCTTGGGTCAAATCCAACCTGCATGAATCCTAGACTTTCTACTACTTCTATACCGTCATGGGCTTCATAATACCATGGAATAGCTTCTCTGTCTTTGCCTCCTTCAAAGTCCAAACTTTGAATAAAGTTAGTGACAAATTTCACTCTGTCATCTATACGTTTTACATCTGGATTAGCCAATAATCCACTTAAATTCTTGTCTGCTTTTATATTAGAACTTACTATCTCTGAACCATCTTTTGTTACTGTTACTTTACCATATACATCTGAATAAATTCTATAAATATGTTGTTCAAATTCTTCATTCCAAGCATCAAATTTAGATGATGTTGCATCGCTTGCATCTTTATCTAAATAATATTTTTTGTCTTTGGATAATTCGATTCCTCCAAAACTTGTTACAACATGTGATCCAGCTGACCCACCAGTATTGATTCCACTTACTTTTTTTGCTTTGCTCTTTATATCATTGTCATTAGTTGATATTCCTTCCATGATCCACTTTTCTAAGTGATAATTACTTAAATTATTTTTCATATCATTAAAGAATGTATTAGCGTCTGCCTTGGCTTGTGAAGTGGTTTTTACTCCAGTATCTTCGCTTAATGTAACTTTCAAATCATCTGGTACAGACATTTCATAACTCCTGAATCCTACCCAAACTTCTGGTGTTGTACCTGCATCTGAACCTGCTGTGCTTAACTTTACAACTGCACCACCTGGTATTAATGACTTATTAAGTAGTTGTTGTTTTATACCATTATCTTTTAAACCTTGAATGGTTCTAGCATGTGTACTCCATTGTTCAGATGATAATAAAATTGTATCTCCTACACCTGATTGATAAACTCCAACCTCTACAGATGTGTTGTCTTTTACTTCACTTAGATTTGTGCTTACTATGTAAGCCAATTTATTACTTAAGTCTGTAACTGTCTGATACTCCATCTCTGTATATGGATAGAATTTGAAGAATCTGGCTTGATTACTGTCATAATCTTTTTTATGGTTATTAAATCCTTTTAATAGATTCTCTTGACTTGTAAACTTGTATTTGATATTTCTGTTGAAATTAAATGTCCTTCCATTTATACTTAATGTAAATGCTTCAGCTGTTGCACTTGATATCTTATCTCCCTTTCCTGGCTGTCCTAAAAATGCTTTCGTTAATACATTGTTTGCCTGACTGAATGGATTATTGATTGTATCTAATGCTGGGTGTGGTGAACCATTTTGTGTTACACCAGAACCATGACAAGTGTGGTCACTTTTTGATGTAACTTGGTTGTCTTCAGTATCATAGGTGTAGTTTATCTTGAATGTACTATACCATTCCGTCTGCCCCTTGTCTAAAACTCTTGTAGTCTGTGGTGTGTATCCTTCTGCTGTTATATAAATTTGAGAGAGTTCACTCTTAACTGAATTATTTTTATTTGGATATAAGGTAACGTTGTCTTTTGCTCTATCTCTATAAATAGAAAATTTTAAATTTGGTCTTAAACCCTTTGATTCACCACCATCAATTCCTATTGTTCCATTATCACTATTAGTTCCTATTTCTTGGGATTGGAAGGCTCCTTGACTTCCTACAAAGGTTGTTGCTCCATAGTTTTCTTTATTTGATATTGCATAACTATAGTTCTTATCATCCATTACTGTTTGCCAATGACAATACCATCTGTCAGACCCACTTCCATGTGAGCCACTTCCAGATTTGGATAGGCTTCCAAATGAGTGTGTTAATGTCACAAGTGATTGAATGTCCTCTAAGGTGAATGTGTGTGCTAATTCATTTTGATGTAAAGTTATTTTACTATCTGCTTCTACTGGTTTATACTTGATATAAACTATCCTTGATGTTGGGTCTACTGGTATTATTGGATTAGAACCTGGTGTTCCAGTTGTACTTTCAAAATTATCTGGTATTGGGTCTGGCTTATTTGGGTCTTGTTTATCTTTTTCGTACTCATAACCTGGCTCTACTGTATCATAAGTGGGAACCCATGGTATCTCTTCTATCTTATTTGAACCGTCTGGAAAATATTTAACGATTGTAAGAGTAGGAGTTGATACCAACCTTATATAAAGTGTTGTATCTGGGTCTGTTGCCTTTACTACTAATTTCTCTGATTTTGTACCCTCATAAGTGTTCTTTGGTGCTTTATTTGTTTTCCATACATCATAATCATCCGTAGGATTAGTAGGTTTAGTAAATGTTGATGATGTGTAATAATTATCTACTGTATACCCTGGCTCATTATCTATTGTTATAGTATGTATTGCTTGCTCTCTTGTGTGATTTTCTTTGTATATATAGGAACCATCCGGATTCTTTTCAGCATAGAATTTAACTATGTTGAATTTATGATCCTTATTAGGGTTTGGTGGTCTATACTCACTACCTTCACTTGGATAACCTACTGGATAAGGTCCATCTGGTTGATTAGGGTCTGTTACTTGTGGTGCTGGTCCTGGCTTGTAATTTGTAGGTGGGTATGTCTTATTATCCCATGTACTCATACCTGGGTTTCCAGGTGCCAACTTGAATGTCATGATTCCATAACCAATAGTATAATAGCCTTCTATCATAGTTCTCCAAAACTTAGGATCCATTGTCCACATTTTAGAATATGTAGTTAAACCTAATTCTGGCTCATCTTTTTCCAACATATAACAGCTTTCACCTTGTCCCCATTGCCAATGCCCAAAGAATCCATGTGACTCCAAGAATCCTTTAAAATTTTCCAAATCATTTAAAGGGTCTGGTGCTGTCATTTTGAATACACTGCTATTTATATTAACGAAATCTGCAAACTCTTTTGCTGCCTCCCAGTAAATGTGACTTGGAGTTCCGTATAATATGTAAGGTGTGCTATAAAATGCTTGCTGATTTGCACCATTAGCATTTGTTACATTATTGCTAGGCCAATAAACTTCAAATACAGACCAGAAAACTGGTTCTACACCTAAATATAACTGCTCTTGCTGAATTAAATCAAGAATAGCATCTTGTGACCCGGATGACTTTAACTGTTCTAATTTCTGGTTTAATCTGGTATCATAAAACTCTAGTAATGGTTTTGTACCACCAACAACTTTTCCAGTTCCGTCTGTAGCAAACACATTCATCCTTAATAGCATTTGTAAAATATACTCTTCATTATTTCCAAGAGTAGCCATCATCTGGTGTTTCATATGTTCACCAGATGACAATAGTCCTACGTCCCAATTTTCAAAATGAAATGGATTTTTAAATTTTTTACTGATTGTACGTGTCTCTCCAGTTATTGCATCTGGATATGTATAAGTTCCTCCATTATGATCTATTGGTGATTCCACTCCTGGATAATTGTTGTCTATATATTCTTTTAAAGCCCTTTCTATATCACTATATAAGTACATCTTAGCTTGACCGGCTGTTATGTTGTTAAATGCTGGATTAGATTTATCATAACTTCCTCTTTTTATACATGATAATCCTCTAGTTGGATTCATCAAATTATCATAGGATTTTAAATAATTTGCATCTGTTTTTCCACCACCTAAATACAGAAGTGAATACTTACCACCAGCTACATTATCAGAGTTTAAATCTGAATTTTTATTTTTATCCCAAAATCCTATTTTATTTTGATAGGTACTTGTCATGTATGCGAATTTTTCAGCACTAAATGCTGCTCCTGCCGCAAAATCTTGTGGGAAATATTGAACCATATCGACTGTATTTGTCACAACTGTTCCTTCTTGATTCATAGCATAAAATCTTATTCCTGCATTTACATGATAAATATGATATGAACCTGAATATTGAAAATCTCCGCCACTATTTTGAGAGCCACTACCACCACCATTCACATATTGATTATTAGTTTCAGCATAAGAATTAATTGCTGTTGACAATAATAACAGTCCAGATAAACCTACTGTGACTATTCTTTTAAAGATATTTTTCACTTTTTATCACCTCTCAAATCCTACCGTTTGCATAACTTTTATATAAAGTGCATCCAATTCTTCAGGTGTAGCATTATTAATATATTCATCTGTAATATCCATAAAGTCTGTATTTCCTGCCTCTTTTTGCGATTGTATCTCCATCCTTACAAATTCTCTTGTTCTTTCATATGTTTGTTTATATGTATATTCCTCTATACCATTTTGTATTTCTTCCATCACTTGTCCTGACATTGTTTCTTGTGCTTGTTCACCAGTATCAGCTTCTACTCCAATTTCATTATCATTAGCATCTACTATAGCTTCACTTCCATCTTCTTTGGTAACTGTTTCAAGTTTCATACTATCTGCTATTGATTCCTCATATTTAATGGCTTCCTCTTCACTTAATGCTTTGCCATCATTATCGACTATGATAGATTTAGGTGGCTCTTTAGTTTCGTTTACTTCAAAATCTGTTAAATTATTATTGTTATCTGTAGTTACTCTGGTTTCAATGGGTTCTGTTTCTTTCGGTGCTAATGTCTGAACTACTGGCTCATCATTAGGCGATGTTCCACTTGTTTTCTTATAGACTACTGTAAATATGATCCCACATAGGAGCAATACACCTAAGACAGTTGGTATTAAAAATTTTTTCTCCATTTTCTGTTCTCCTTCCTTAAAATTAATTTAAAATTTCTATACCTCTATACACAAACTATTGATAGCAAATATGTTTCTTACAATAAAAAAGTAAGGCTAATTTTTACTCAATTAGCCTTACTTAGAATCATTAAATTAATTTTGTTTGTTACTTTATTATGTTACTGCCAATCTCTTAATCCACTTCCTCGTCCTATATTAAAATCATTAGTTTCATAATAATTCTTTATTGCTGCCTCTCTTTCATCTAACACTCCATCTCCATTCGTATCGTATTCCTTATCATATTCAGACAAACTTCCACTTATATTTTGTGGTTGTTTTGTTTCAGGTGTACTTGTGCCTGCACTGGCGCTCTCTGTTGGCAAGCCTGCTACATCTTGGGTTACTACTCCAGTAGCCCTTAAACTCTCTAAACCACTTGTAATGGCTCCGAAATAGCCTAAATGCTCTTGAGTGAATGTTATATATACCTGCTGTCCATTTACTGTATATAAGCCATCTGTATGAGCCATACGACCATACCAGCCATCATGTTCCGTTTGGCAGAAATACCAGCGATCCGTAAGTGTGTCATGGATTAAGCCAGCATACATATGCCCATCACCTGGGGCTAATAAATACCAGGAACTATCTAAATCTTGGAACCAACTGTTTACTGTATTTCCTGTTCCCTGCTCATTTCTTAAATACCAAACTCCATTTTGTTCATGCCAACGTGGAGATTGAGTTGCTTGAACTTGGCTAGTTGTGGTTGTTACTGCGTAATCATTTTGTGCCGCATATGCCACCACATCTGCATCTGATAGACTGAATCCTAAGGCTAACATCATCATGACTAAAGTTAATGCTGGTAGTTTATATGTTTTCTTGGTTAACATTCTCTTAAAGCCTCTTGGTAATGGCTTTAAATCGCTCTTATTTAATAACTTCTTGGGCATATCTAATATTACTCCTTTCATCTGCTTTTTTATGTGAAGATAATCTTCACAAATACACTTGTTTGTGCTAAGTAGGTACCAACTTTAGTAAGGTTACATCTAATTTCTTACTTCAATACACTTGTTTGTGCTACTCTATGCAAAATTAAAAAATAAATTTATACTATATAATACAAATCTGCTCTTCTTATAGCTTCAAAAATCTTCATATTGTTCCTATAACTTTACTAAATTAAACTCAAACTTGATAATGGAATCTATGTTCAGATTTGTATTCCCTAAGTATCCTTTTACCGACTCCCATATTTTTACTATTATTGGGTCACTCATATGAGTAACATAATCCCTCCCCTTATCCAAAACTTTAATATATGTCACTGGAGATTCTACATGATCTTCTATTTCTTCCCTAGACCATTCTTCACACTCAAACTCTATCAACTCATTTGACTTTAATGCTTTAAAGTCATCTAACATTTCCTCCATGTAAAATCCGTTTTCTTCCATATCCAAGTCCCCTATCTTATCTAGGAGTCCATCTTTTCCATAGTCTTTATCTGTTTTATAGCCCTCTACAGCCACCAGTACTACCAATAAAGTCTCTTGCTCTGTTGTTAATTTCATATCGTCTTTCTCCCACCTGCTTTGTATTAGGGAAAATTAAAAAGCAAGGTGATTGGCATACTTCTCCTCACACCTTGCTTACTTTCCAAGCCCTTTAAACGCAAATATAGGCTTTTGTGTACAACAAATAGACTCCTAGCCCTAATTTCAGCTTGTCTAAAATTCAAAGATAGACTATAATAATAGGGCATAGTAGTGGTAGCATCCATTGTGAGAAGTGTTCGCCAAAACACTTTTCACACCTATGGGGGTGGTGGTACACTCCCATAGGTGCTATGCTTTTTAATTTTCCACCTACATTGTAGCACATAGCAAATTTTCAGGCAATACCTTATTTTCCTTTAGTTTCATAATATGTAGGCTCTCTTAGTGCTTTTCACCACATTTCCCTTATGACAGTACTTGCTACATCAATTTTAACCATTAAACCTTCTTGGGTATCAATCCTTTTGTATTCAGACTTAATTCCCTATTGGGTATGTCCTTATATTCTGTATTA
>CAMSTY010000075.1 GCA_947063875.1 uncultured bacterium | reverse complement strand
AGTAGCGGAAGGGAGATTTGAACTCTCGACACTACGGGTATGAACCGTATGCTCTAGCCAACTGAGCTATTCCGCCATCTCAATCCGTGAAAAGTATCTTAATCACGACTGCCTACATAGTATATCCTTTATTGTCGAAATTGTCAAGACTTTTTCTGCAATTTTTTTGACAGACTTTTCCTGCAATTTTCCTGCAATTTTATATCCGCTTTTACCTCCCCTCACCTTCTTCCACCCCTCTCCACACATCTGCCCACCCCACCGCACTTTATCCAAAAAACAGCAGCCAATAAACAGAGCCCCCCTTTCCGGCCCCTCTTATTGGCTGCGGCATACCATTATCCCACTTTCTTCCCAAACTTAATATTATGCAGCACTTCCGACTGGACTCCCACGGAAATCAGCACCAGCAGTCCCATAATGATGGATTGCCAATGAACAGAAATGCCGGCCGGCAAATACGTAAAAATGGTGTTGATAATAAAATAAATCAAAATCCCGAAAAATGTCCCCGAGAATTTGCCCTCGCCGCCGGACAGCTTTACGCCGCCGATGGCGCACATGGCAATGGCATAGGTCTCATATACATTCCCCGCGCTTAGGGTGGCGCTTCCGCTGCTGGAAGCCAGAAGCACTCCGGAAAAGGCAGCAATCACTCCGCTGCACACGAAGGCTTTGATCTTAATCCGGTCCACATCCACGCCCATCATCCGGGCCGCCTCACAGTTGCCGCCCACGGCATACATGCCCATACCGAACTTGGTATTCCTGGCCACATACATGCACAAAAACGTCATAAAGAACAGAATAAACACCAGAATGGAAATCCCGCTCTTCATCCCTGGCACCATCCCCTTGAAGAACTGGGCATTGGCAAAGGTAAGGACGCCGCCGCTGATGGCCACCGACTTTTTGGCAATAATCAGGATGATCCCCCGCAGGGCAAACATCATGGCAAGAGAGGCGATCCAGGAGGAAATCCTCATCTTCGTCACCATATAACCGATCATCAGGCCAGACACCACTCCGGTCAGAAGCCCGCAGGCAAGTCCCAGAAACGGATTGATCTCTCCCACAAGCCCCATTACCACGCCGCTTAAGGCAAACACCGCGCCAACCGACAGGTCAATCTCCGCGCACAGGATTACAAAAGTCATCCCTAACGCCAGGAAACCGCCGTTCTTAGCCGCCTTCAGCAAAATATTGAAAATATTGTTGGTAGACAGGAAATTCTTATCCCGGAACACAATGCTGGTGATGATGACCAGGAGTAAAAATGCTACAAATGTGCTTCTTGAAAGAATCATCTGACGAATATCATTCTTTGTTTTCATACCCCTTCACCTCCTATTTGGCCTGTTCTCTCTGGATGAACACAGCAAACACAATGATCGCCGCCTTAAATACCTGCGCGTACTGGTCCGGAATGTTGTTCATTACACAGGTCAGAGTGATCATCTGCATCATCAACGCGCCTACCACCGTGCCCAGAACCCGGGCTTTGCCGCCGCTCATGGGCGTCCCGCCGATCACCACGGCCGCAATGGCATCCAGTTCCGCCAGCTGCCCCAGAGAGCTTCCTGCCGCCACAGACACCTTCGCCGCCTGGAAAATACCGGCAAACGCAGCAAAAAACGCACTGATTCCATAGACTACCATCAGGATTGCCGAGGCATGGATACCGGCCAGGATACTGGAGCGAAGGCTGTCGCCCACAGCCTCAATCTGCCGGCCCAGCACCGTCTTTTCCACCATCACCCACACAACCACCACCGACAATACAATCGGAATGATCTGCACCGGAATGGCTCCGCCGATCTTATAAGTCCCCCATTGGGAAAGCTGCTTTCCCACTTCTCCTAATTTATTAAAATAAATGTCCCTGCCCCCGCAGAGCACCTGGGCCACGCCCCGCAACGCCAGCTGAAGCCCGAGGGTGATAACCATAGCCTGCAGGCGCAGCTTTCCTACCATAAATCCCGTAAAACATCCTACCAGCACAGACACCAGCACCGCTACCACTATGGAAGGAAGCAGTCCTGCACCTGACATCAGCTGGGCAGTCAGCACCCCCGAGAGCGCCATCATCGAACCCACGGAAATATCAATGCCGCCGGTGGAGATCACCAGGGTCATGCCCATACCGCAAAGGATGGTGGGGCAGATCTGGGTAATAATGTTGTTCAGATTGCTCAGCCGGAAAAAGTTAGGTGTAAACAGGGAATTGAGCAGCACAAAGAACAACAACATGGTAACAGCACTGTATTTTTTTACCAACTGTATGGTGTCCTGTTTCGTCTTATTCATGGACCTTTCCCTCACTTTCACTGCCTTTTGCTATTGCCTCCATGATCTTATCCTGATGGATATCCTTGTCAACCAGCTCACCCTTTACCTTCCCCTCTCTCATAACGATGATCCGGTCGCAGTTCCTCTCCAGTTCCGCAATCTCCGAGGAAATCATCAGAATGGAAATCCCGCTCTTAGACAATTCCTGAATCAGTTCCTCAATCTCCGCCTTGGCTCCCACGTCAATCCCCCGGGTAGGCTCGTCCAAAATGATCAGCTTGGGATTCATGCACATCCATCTGGCCAGCAGCACCTTCTGCTGATTGCCGCCGCTCAAGTTGCAGATCTGCTGCTCCGGCGTGGGCGTCTTGATCTTCAGGCGGTCAATATAATGGCGGACAATCTCATCCTGCTCCTTAAACTTTACAAATCCAAAACGGTTCAGCTTGGGAAGCAGGGCAATGGTCATATTCTCCTTCACCGAAAGGTGAGGAACAATCCCTTCCACCTTCCGGTCCTCGGTACAAAAACCCATCCCCTTCTTGATCGCATCCGAGGGAGAATGGATATTGGCCGGCTCTCCCCACCAGAATATCTCGCCTGCGTCCGGCATGCTGGTTCCGAAAAGCACCTGGGCCAGCTCCGTCCTTCCCGAACCCAAAAGTCCTGCCAGTCCTACCACCTCGCCCTGGCGGATCTCCAGATCCAGCCCGTTCAGCCGCATTCCCTGGCGGATATTCTTCATATTTACAATCGGAGCGGCGTCTGCAAAGTCATAGCCCTCCTTCTTTCTTTCCAATGTCACGGTATCCTTGCCCACCATCAGGGAGATCAGCTTAAACTGGTTCAAATCCGCAATATCATAATCTCCTACATACTCGCCATCCTTGAATACTGTCAGACGGTCGCAAATCTCAAAAATCTCATCCAGCTTGTGACTGATGAAGATCACGCTGATCCCCTGGCTCTTAAGCTGCCGGATGATCCGGAACAGCACCTGCACCTCCTGAGAATCCAGCGAAGAGGTCGGCTCATCCATAATCACCAGCTTGGCATTGATGCTGACTGCCCGGGCAATGGCCACCATCTGCTGAATCGCAGTGGGATAACGGCTCAGAGGCGCAGTCACATCCACATCGATACCCAAATCCTTCAATATCCGGTCCGCTTCCGCAGTCATAGTCTTTCTGTCCACTCTTCCGAACTTGTCCCTGGGTTCGCGTCCCAAAAACAGGTTCTCATAGACCGTCTGGAACAATACCAGGTTCAGTTCCTGATAAATGGTTGAAATGCCTTTGTCATTGGCCTCCATCGGTGTGCGGCAATCAATCTCCTCGCCGTCGAAACGGATCGTTCCTCCGTTTTTTTGATAAATTCCCGTCAGGACCTTAATCAGCGTAGACTTTCCGGCCCCATTCTCCCCCATAAGGGCGTGAACCTCTCCCTTGTTTACCGTAAGCTTAACCCCTTTCAGCGCACGGACTCCGGGAAATGTCTTTTCCAGGTCTTTTATCTCCAGCAAAATATCCGCCATACGATCATTCCCTCCTTCAAATCCTGTTATAAAAATGCTGCTGCAAAACACTTTTTTTTGCAGCAGCCATAGTCACGAAGCACCTGGCAAAACGCGCCCGCGGCGCATTCTGCCAGATTTTGTGAACAGCAGTTAATTAGAAGCCCAGTTCCACAACCACGTTGTCCTTGGTATAAAGAGTATCCTCATTGGTAATATTGGCCGGAAGTTCTTCCCCGTTGATGATCTTGGCGATGGTCTCTACCACAATGCTTCCGAAATAAGGAGTACAGGTGCAGGAAGCCAGCTGACGCCCGCTCTCAATATCCTCAAAGGCCGCTCTCGTGCCGTCAATGCCCAGGGTCAGGATATCCACACCCGGCTCTAATCCGGCGGCCTCAATCGCGTTCATGGCGCCCTGTACCATATCGTCTGTCACGCAGAATACAGCGTCAATGTTCTCGCCGCCCTGCGCCTGGATAATGTTCTCCATCACGGACTGCGCCTTGTCCATCAGCCACTCGCCATCCTGCTCGCCTACTATTGGGTATTTGGCGGAATCGAGAGCATTCACAAAACCATCCTGACGGTCGGTAGAAGTAGAAGAATCATAACCGCCGTTGATAATAACCACGTTCCCGCCATCCGGAAGGGCCTCCATCAGAGCCTTTGCGCACTGCTCGCCTTCCCACACGAAGTCAGACATGATTGCCGTGGTGTAATGGGTCCCTGCCTCGCCGGCGATCGCACGGTCTACCAGGATAACCGGGATATCATTGTCCATAGCCTCCTGCAGGGCGCCCTGGAGGCCATTGTCCTCAAGAGGGGCCACCACCAGGAAATCAACGCCGGCTGCCACCAGGTCGCGGATATCGGACTCTTGGGTAGCGATGTCGCCGCCCGCATCTTTGACGATAAACTGCCCGCCTGCTTCCTCCACGAACTTCTTGATGTCGTCGGTTTCCGTGGTACGCCAGGAAGACATGCTGTCCGTCTGGGCGAAGCCTACGGTCTTCCCTTCCAGAATGTTGCCTGTCGCAGCCGCATCCCCTGCGGGTTCCTCTGCTTCGGCCGGCTCGCTATCCGGAGCCTCTGCCTTGGTCTCCGCCTGCGCTGCCGGAGCCGCCGTGGTGGCTGCCGCCTGGTCGGAGCCGCCGCATGCCGCCAGAGACATCACCATCATTGCTGCAGTCATGATTGCGATTGTTTTTTTCATTTTTTCTCTCCTTTTTTTGAAATGTTTCTACCTACGGTTCCCATTGCCTTTTGAGTTACCGTTTTTTCGTATTGGCATTTTTACCAAAAGTACTGTAACTCGGTGTTGTTTCTTTTTATTACATAATTTATTCTACAATATTTTATCTATTTTTACAATACTATTTTTTATTTTTGTTATATCTTCGTCATTTATTGACTAAATTTCTCCATATTAATCGTTAGTTCTGTATATTTATTTTATTATTTATGAAACTATCGTTATCCCTCCCAGAAAACAAAATAAAAAACATGAAAGAAAAGAACCTGCCCTTGCCCCTTCCGGCCGCCGCCGGCAAGGAAGCAAAAACAGGTTCCTTTTCCTCTCGCTTAATTAAATCCAAAAAACTTCTGACTGATCTTATATCCTGCAATCGACACGGTCCGCCCGCTCTTGCCGGGAAGATTCATCCCCTGCCCCAAAAATCCCCAGCGCAGCCGCAAAAACAGCGCAAGATTCTTTTTGCGCAAATACTGCCACAATTCCTTTTTCTTTTCCATGTTCTCTTCCATCCCTGACTTGATCGCCAGGATAGAGGAAATCGTCATCATAATCTCCAGGTAGCGGACCATATAGTGGCGCAGCTTCCTGCTGCCGACCTTTGCCAGGTCACAGCTGTCCAGCATCAGCTTAGTCACACGGATCTGCTGGTCAATCCGCCCGATCATCACCTGCTCATTCACAGACTGGTCTTCCCGCCCGATAAAATACCGGTAAAAATTCACATCCAGATAATACAGCGTCTTTACATAGGGAAGCGGCTGATAGACAAAGATATTATCCACATAGAACGTATGTTTTGGCAGTTCCAGGCCGCAGTCCCGCAGCATCTCCGTCCGGTAAACAACCGAATGCATAAGGATGTACTGCCCCAGGATAAACACCTTTACGTCATCCCAGGTGATCAGTTCCCGCTTGGGAAGCGCTGTCCGGTACTGCATCACCCGCTTATGCTTCGCCCCCTGCTTTTCATAGACAAAATTGGTCACCAGCATATCCAGCGTCTCATCGCCATAGACAAACCGGCGCAGCACTTCCAGAACCTCCTGGTAGGAATCCCCATTCACCCAGTCGTCGCTGTCAACCACCTTAAAATAAATGCCTGTGGCGGCGCGCAGCCCTGCATTGACTGCCTCCCCGTGCCCGCCGTTCTCCTGATGGATGGCACGGCAGATACCGGGATATTTCGCCTCATATTCATCGGCAATCTCCGCCGTCCTATCCTTCAAAGAGCCATCATCTACAATCAGAATCTCCACCTCATCTCCCCCGGGAAGCAGGGAATCGATACATCTTCTCATATAGCCTTCCGAGTTATAGCATGGTATTGCTATCGATAACAACTTCACTTCCTTATTCCGTCCCTTCTTATTGTATTGTATAGGATCAAAAGCAGGATACCCCCAGCCGCTGCCATGGCCGCCTGACCGACCGCCCCCTGGCCCCCCAAAAAAACATACGTCATACATACCGCCGTCCCATTGGCCGCGCCATGAAACAGCCAGCAGCCCCGCAAACCCTGTTCATATTCATAAATCAATGCCAGGAAAATGCCCAGCGTTCCCGCATAAATCCCCTGGATCAGGTTCCCATGAAGCAGCCCGAAGCACAGCGCGGAAAGCGCCGCCGCCTTTGGGCAGGACATCTCCTCCCGGAGCCTTCCATAAAAAAGCCCCCGAAATACCAGTTCCTCACCCAGAGGAACCAGAACCCCCATGCAGGCCAGCTGTATCAGAAATGACGGGCGATACAATGCCCGTCCCACCTGCTCATAACCTTCCCCCGGTATCGGCAAAAGCCTCAAAAGGCCATTCAAAAACAGGCAGCCGCCAATCCCGGCAACGGCAAAATACGCCGGAGAACAAAGCTTTCCTGGTTTCCTGCCTTTTTGTGACCGGCCATATTCCCGGCTCAGAAAAAGCACAGACAATACAGAGGCCAGCGCTGTCAGCAAAAGCACCTGCGTCTCCTCTACCCGACCATGCCGGAGTTCCCAAAAAGCAAACACCAGTTCTTCCGTAGCCACATAAACCAACAGGGGAAACAGCATCCTCCAAATCTTCTTTTGCATGAAGCATTCCCTCCTGCGGTGATATTTAACACCGCTAACAGTATAACAAAACCTGTTGCATTTTTCTAGTAGAAACACTATAATGTTACTAAATTTTCGTTAGAAAATAATGGTTTACAACAACTTAAACAGAAAGAAGGACTTTTCAATGGCTAAAAAACGTATCGTCATGGCATTGGGGCATCATGCGCTCGGCACCAACCTTCCGGAGCAGAAGGAAGCCGTCGTCGGCACCGCCCGGATCATTGCCGACTTTATTCAGAAAGGATGGCAGGTAGCGCTTGTCCACAGCAATGCCCCGCAGGTAGGCATGATTCATACGGCTATGAACGAATTTTCCAAACAGCACCAAGGCTATACCGCCGCCCCCATGTCCGTCTGTTCCGCCATGAGCCAGGGTTATATCGGATATGACCTGCAAAACGGAATCCGCTCCGAACTGATCCGGCGCGGCATCTACAAGCCGGTTTCCACCATCCTCACACAGATGATGGTCAATCCTTACGACGACTCCTTCTATGCCCCGATCAAAAAAATCGGCCGCTATATGACCCGCGAAGAGGCAGACGAGGAAGAAAGCAAGGGGAATTATGTGACCGAAATCCCGGGCAAGGGATGGCAGAGGATCGTATCTGCCCCAAAGCCGGTATCAATCGTGGAGATCGACGCCATCCGTGCACTGTTAGACGCCGACCAGATCGTTATCTGCTGCGGAGGAGGGGGAATCCCGGTGCTGGAGCAGGGTTCCCGTTTAAAGGGCGCCAGCGCAGTGATCGAGAAAGATCTCGCCGCCGGCCTGCTGGCCATGGAAGCCGACGCCGATGTCCTGATGATCCTCACCAGCGTCGCCAACGTCACCCTGAATTACGGCACCCCCAACGAACAACCCATCCGCAGCATGACCACAGGCGAAGCGGAAGAATATATCCGTCAGGGCCATTTTGAGTTCGCTTCCATGCTGCCCAAAGTGGAGGCCTCTGTCGCTTTCCTGAAAGCAGGAAAAAACCGCAGTGCGATCATCACCACCCTGGATAAGGCCCTGGATAGCATCGACGGCAAAGCCGGGACCATCATCCGCTAATCCGCACAAATTTCCACAAATATGCAAAGACCGGCAAAACGCGCACGCAGCGCATTCTGCCGGTTTTCTAATTCAGCAAAAACATCACCACACAAGTCACCAGAAACACCACCACTCCCGGCGCGGTCAGAACGGAACGCCAGAAACCCGCGGCCGGCACCGGCGCCCATCCCGGAAACCAGGTCAGCCTTCCGGCATAAATACAGGTCAGTACAAAGGCGCCAATCATGCTTCCCAGCATCATCAGACCCAGCAGCAGCATTCCCAGCACTGCCATCACCGTCTCTACCGAAAATTCTTCCAATCCCTGCATAAACACTATGGGAAGCACCCCTCCCACCATATTAATCATCATATGCAGCAAGATCCCGTAGCGGACCCGCCCGGTGCTGCTATATAAATAGGCGAAAATCATGCCCAGGCCGCATGCATAAAAAAACTGATAAAAATTCCCATGAAACAGGCCAAAAGCCACTCCGGACACCACCACTGCCGCCCTCTGGCCAAACGGCACGATCCGGTCGATGAGTAATTTGCGGAACATCAGTTCCTCCATCACCGGCGCGATGATCACGGTCGTCAAAAACACCATCCACGGGTTCATCTCATCCAGGACATCCAGCACCGGGTTCTCCTGCGGATTGCCGGTAAACGCTTCCACGCCGCCCATAACCATCTGTCCGATCAGATTTCCCATATAAGTGAATCCGAAACACACCACCGCCCATAAAAGAAAACGCCCCACGGAAAGTCCTTCTCCGTCTTTCTTTTCCCAGGACGGGAGCCTTTTCATCATCAGCCAGAATATCGGAAATGCAAATACATACATGGAAACCTGCCCCAGCAGCAGAAAATTCACATTCCCCATCCACGAATGCCCGCCTGTGCCTCCCAGCACAATCCCTACCGCCATCAGAATCTGTATCACGAAATCCACCAGGCAGAATACCACAAATGCCCATCCAATTCTGGAAAACTGTCTCTTTACTTCCATTTAATCCTCCGTCATCCCGGAAAACCGCTGTCTCTGCTCACGCAGGCAGGGGGAAAGCCGCCATCGCCTGCTTTCCCCCAAAAATCCTATGCCTCTTATGAATCCATATTGTCTACCTTGGCAGCACGCGCCTCCACTTCCTTTTTCTGGATATCGCCGGGCGCCTGCTCATAGCGGGCGAACTCATACTCGTAAAGGCCGATACCGCCGGTCATGGAACGAAGGTCCGTATTGTAGCCGAACATCTCGGACATCGGTACGTCCGCCTCAATGATCTGTTTGCCATGGTGGTCGGAATTCATCCCCAGCACACGGCCCCTGCGGCGGTTCAAATCACCCATAACGTCACCGGTAAACTTATCCGGAACCGTCACCTTCACGGAAGCAATCGGCTCTAAGAGAACCGGGTTCGCATCCATAAAACCCTTCTTAAAGGCCATGGACGCCGCTGTCTTAAAGGCCATCTCAGAAGAATCCACCGGATGGTAGGAACCGTCAATCAAAGTCGCCTTCACGCCTACCACCGGATATGCCGCAAGAGGTCCTTTCACGCAGCTTTCCTGTACGCCCTTCTCAACCGCCGGGAAGTAGTTCCTCGGAACAGAGCCGCCGAATACGTTCTCTTCAAATACGTACGGAGTCTCCAAGTCGCCGGAGGGTTCGAAAATCATCTTGACGTCGCCATACTGTCCGTGGCCGCCGGTCTGTTTCTTGTATTTGCCCTGAACCTCCACTTTCTTGCGGATGGTCTCACGGAAGGCGAATTTCGGCCTGCTCAGTTCGATCTCCACTTTGTAGCGGCTTAACAGCTTGCTGACCACTACCTCCAGCTGCTGATCCCCGATTCCGTACAGCAGAAGCTGGCGGTTCTCCTTATCATTGACTGCCTTTAAGGTCAGATCCTCCTCTGTCAGCTTCGCAAGGGCGGTGCTCACCTTGTCCTCGTCGCCCTTGGTCACGGTCTTATACCGCATATAGGTATAAGGAGTGGAAATCTGCGGCTTGTGATAAACGATCGGCGCGGTACGCACGGCAATCGTGTCTCCGGTCTGGGTCACATTCAGCTTTGCCACTGCGCCGATGTCGCCGGCTTTCAGTTCCGGCACCTCGATGGAGTCCTTGCCCCGCAGCAGATAAAGCTTGCCTACCTTTTCCTCTGCATCCTTGTTCACATTGTAAATCACGGAATCCGGTTTTAACGTTCCGGTGCAGACCTTGATCAGCGAATACTTGCCGATGAAAGGATCTACGATCGTCTTAAACACCCGTGCGGACAGCGAAACCTGGTCGTTGTACTTGGCGGTAAAACGCTCGCCGGTGGATACATCCACGCCGATACACTCAAACTTGTCCGGGGTCGGGAAATAACGGTCGACCGCCTGCAAAAGGGTCTTAAAACCCTGGCAGTTGATGCCGGACCCCATCAGGATCGGCACGATATTGCCGTCGATCACATGCTCTCGGAGCGCCGCGTAAATCTCTTCCTGGGTAAACTCCTCGCCGGAGAAGTAGCGCTCCATATACTCCTCGCTGGTCTCCGCCACCGCTTCCATCAGCGCCTCTCTGGCGATCCCCAGATTCTTCTGGGAATACTCCGGGATCTCGCACTCCTCATAATCGCTCATATTCGTAAAGCGGCGTCCGGCCATCTTTACCACATTGACATATCCCACAAACTTCTCGTTCTCACGGATCGGCAGCTGGAACGGCGCAATCTTTCTTCCAAAACGGGTCTCCAGCTTCAGGACCAGTTCCCGGTAGCTGGCATGGTCGTCGTCCATATTGGTCACGAAAAACAGCCTCGGAAGATTCAGCTTCTCGCACAGTTCCCACGCCTTCTCGGTCCCCACCTCAATGCCGGCTTTGCAGTTCACCACGATAATCGCCGCGTCTGCCACGCTGACAGCCTCTTCCACTTCTCCCACAAAGTCAAAATACCCTGGGGTATCCAGAAGGTTAATCTTGATCGGGCCGTCCTCCCCCATATACTCCAGCGGAAGCAACGATGTGGAAATGGAAAACTGACGCTTGATCTCTTCTTTATCATAGTCGCTGATCGTATTTCCGTCGGTTACCTTTCCCATGCGCTTGGTGACTCCGGTAAGCAGTGCCAGGGCTTCTGCCACCGTCGTCTTCCCTGCCCCTCCATGGCCTAGCAGCACGACGTTACGGATTTGCTGTGTTCCATATACGTTCATAAAAGTCCCTCCTGTATCTCAATTTTTGTCCATGAGGATATTTTACTAAAAAAGCTCAAAAATTACAAGACAAAGAGTGGTTTTGCACAAATTATTTTATTAATACGCTTTAAAGCGTCAAAGTTTAAAGTAACAAAGCGTTGACATTTGATAACCCTTGGGGTAAAATAGGCTTCGCAAGAGGGAATCCAAGACGATTCTTCAGATTTTAAAATATCAATTTGCGAGGAATATGCCATGATTATTATTATGAAGCCTAACGCTTCCCAGGAGGCGATCCAGAAGATAGCCGGCCAGATCGAAGGAAAAGGGCTGCAGGTCCATCTTTCCGAGGGGCACGAGGTTACCATTGTCGGGGTGGTAGGCGACAAGTCCCGGCTCCACGGAATCAATTTTGAGATTGCCGACGGAGTGGACAAGGTGGTTGCCGTCACCGAATCCTATAAGCTTGCCAACCGCAAATTCCACCCGGATGCCTCCACGGTCCCGGTAGGAAATACCTCCATCGGCCCGGACACCCTGACCATCATGGCCGGCCCCTGCGCGGTGGAAAGCCGGGAGCAGCTTTTAGAGACAGCCCATGCAGTCAAAAAGGCCGGCGCCAGCTTTCTGCGGGGCGGCGCCTACAAGCCTCGCACTTCCCCCTACTCCTTCCAGGGCCTTGAGGAAGAGGGCCTGAAATATATGAAAGAAGCCCGGGAGGCCACGGGACTGGCTGTCATCTGCGAGGTGACCAGCCAGCATGCCATTGAAGCCGCGGTGAAATACGTGGATATGCTGCAGATCGGCGCCCGCAATATGCAGAATTTTGAATTATTAAAGGAAGCCGGCAAGGCTGGCATCCCGGTGCTTTTAAAACGGGGCCTTTCTGCCACCATCGACGAATGGCTGAATGCCGCCGAGTATATTATGTCGGAAGGCAACGAATATGTGGTTCTCTGCGAGCGTGGCATCCGTACCTATGAGACAAGCACCCGCAACACCCTGGATATCAGCGCGGTGCCGGTTCTTCGCGGCAAAACCCATCTGCCGGTTATCGTGGACCCCAGCCATGCCACCGGAGTCCGGGCCTATGTGCCGCCTCTGGCCAAATGTGCCATTGCCGCCGGTGCGGACGGCCTGATGATCGAGGTTCATCCGAACCCCGCCTGCGCCCTCTCTGACGGCCCCCAGTCCCTGACCTTTGGGCAATTTGAACAGCTGACGGAGGATCTGAGGCCTTATGCCCGGCTGGAGGGGAGGAATCTTTGATGACAGACGGCGTAATCGGCTTTATTGGCCTTGGCCTGATCGGCGGCTCCATTGCCAAGGGCATCAAGCGGGTCCGGCCGGATGTGAAGCTTCTTGCCTATATGCGCACCCGTTCCAAGCTGGAACAGGCCATGGAGGAAGGGATTATCGACGGCATCCTGGATGGCGTGGGAGAACAGCTGCGGGAATGCGATATTATTTTTTTGTGCACCCCGGTGGAATATAATGCCCGCTATCTGAAGGAAATCCGGCCTTACCTGAAGGAAGACGCCATCGTAACCGATGTGGGCAGCACCAAAACAGACATCCACCAGACGGTAAAAGAACTTCAGATGGAATCCTGTTTTGTGGGAGGGCATCCGATGGCCGGTTCCGAGAAAACCGGTTATGAGAATGCCACGGACCATCTGCTGGAAAATGCCTACTACATCATCACCCCCACTCCCCATTCCCGGCCGGAGGATGTGGAGCAGATGGTATCCATCGCCAGGCTCATCGGTTCTCTCCCGGTTGTCCTTGATTATGAAAAGCATGACCGCATCGTGGCCGCCATCAGCCATCTGCCTCATCTCATCGCCTCCAGCCTGGTCAATCTGGTCCAGGACTGTGACGACCCAGAGGAACGGATGAAACAGCTGGCAGCCGGCGGATTCAAGGACATCACCCGTATTGCCTCCTCCTCCCCGGAGATGTGGGAACAGATCTGTATGACCAATACGGAGCCGATCTGCGCGATGCTGCAGCGTTATATCGCCTCTCTGGACCAGGTACTGGACAGTCTGCACCGGCAGGACAGCCAGGCCATCTACGACCTGTTTTACCAGTCCCGGATTTACCGCAATTCCATCTCCGATGCGCCGAAGGGTTCCGTTCCCCCGGACTATTCCTTTACCGTGGATATTGTGGATGAGCCGGGATCGATCTCCACCCTGTCCGTTATTTTAAGCGCCCGGGGCATCAATATCAAAAACATCGGCATTAACCACAACCGGGAACATGGCGAGGGCGCGCTGCGGATCACCTTTTATGAGGAGGCGGCCATGCATGCGGCCTGGGAACAATTAAAGAAATATAATTATGAACTGATCCGGTAGAAAAATCGGTTTACCATTTCCTATACAGAGAAAAGGGAGGACTTTCAGATATGAATTTTTCCAAATGCGGCCCCCTCCGGGGGGAGGTCACGGTCCCCGGAGACAAGTCGGTCTCTCACCGAAGCGTAATGTTCGGGTCCATCGCTCAAGGAACTACGGAAATCCACAATTTCCTGCAGGGAGCAGATTGCCTGTCTACGATTTCCTGTTTCCTCAAGATGGGGATAGACATTGAAAATAAGGGAGAAACCGTTCTGGTCCACGGCAAGGGTATGCACGGCCTTAAAAAGCCGGACACGATTCTGGACTGCGGCAACAGCGGCACCACCATGCGTCTGATCTCCGGAATCCTGGCGGCGCAGGATTTCACAGTCACCCTGACCGGCGACGATTCCATCCAGAAGCGGCCCATGGAGCGGATTGCAAAGCCCCTCTCCCAGATGGGCGCCAATATCCGCAGCATACAGGAAAACGGCTGTGCTCCTCTTGAGATCATCGGCTCGTCGCTTCACGGCATCCATTATCCGTCTCCGGTAGCCTCTGCCCAGGTGAAGTCCGCCATTCTGCTGGCCGGACTTTATGCCGACGGAGAAACCTATGTGACGGAACCTTATGTGTCCCGCGACCACACGGAACGGATGCTGTCCTGCTTTGGCGCCGATGTGCGCACGGAGGATACCACCGCCAGAATCCGGCCCGCAGACGAACTTTACGGGCAGAAAATCCTGGTGCCGGGCGATATCTCCTCCGCCGCCTATTTCATTGCCGCCGGGCTGATTCTGCCCGGTTCGGAAATTTTGCTCCGAAATGTCGGCATCAATCCCACCAGAGACGGTATCTTAAGAGTTTGCCGTGCCATGGGGGCCGACCTTACCTTACTGAATGAAAACCACGATTCCAAAGAACCTACGGCAGACATCCTGGTCAGAAGCTGCTGTCTTCACGGGGCGGACATCGGCGGCTCCGTGATTCCCGCCCTGATCGATGAGCTGCCTGTCATCGCCGCCATGGCATGTTTCGCCGAGGGCGAAACGGTCATCCGCGACGCTGCCGAACTGAAGGTCAAGGAATCCAACCGGATTGAGGTTATGGTGCGCAATCTTACCGCCATGGGAGCAGATGTCAGGGAAACGGAGGACGGCATGGTCATCCAGGGGCAAAAGCCGCTTCACGGCGCCGTAATTGACAGCCGGCTTGACCACCGCATCGCTATGACCTTTGCCGTCGTTTCCTGCCTGGCAGAGGGGGAAACGGAAATCATGGGAGCCGAGTGCGTCAATATATCCTATCCTGGTTTTTATGAAGATCTGGAGAGGCTAAAGCGGTGAATGGATTTTCTCAGGCAGTTCTTTGAAAGGCTGCCTGAATTTTTTTGTTTTCTTACAGTTTTTTTAATCCTATTCCCATTTTGATGGAAATTCGGTATACTGGACTATGCTATGACAAGTGCTAAGTCCAGGGGTATCCTTGGGCGGAAAAGATATACATACTATACGGACAGGAGTAAATTGACCATGAAAATATACCGCGCTGCTCGCAAATTGTTTACTGTCGCCGCTTTTTGTATTGCTGCCCTTGCCTTGACGGCAGTTCCGGGGTATGCTTCGCCGGATGAGGAAACGCCTCCTACGCTTTGGGTCGTCGGCGACTCTACTGCCGCGGAGTTTGATGACAGCACCTATTATTATCCGCGCTACGGCTGGGGAACACAGCTTGCACGGTATTTTGAAGGGATTTCCATTGAGAATCTGGCGGTGTCCGGCACCAGCACGCAAAGTTTTCTGCAGACCGCCCAATATCAGCGGCTGCTTCAGGAGATGAAAGCGGGCGATTATCTGTTGATTGGTTTTGGACACAATGACGAAAAGCCGGAGTCGCTGCGTTATACCAATCCCAACACCTCCATCACTACCCCCGGCTCCATTCAGCATTATCTGTTTGAGTATTATATCCGTCCGGCTCAGGAGGCCGGAGTGAATCCGATTTTATGCACCCCGATCGTCCGCCGCGACCTGGGCAACAACTATACAGGGGCCAGCGGCCATATCACCACCCCTCAGACGACTATCGAGGGAACCTTTGAAGGAGGCGACTATGCCAGGGCCATCCAGCGCGCCGGCGTCGCCAAAAGCGTGCCCGTCCTGGATCTGACCAAACGTACGAAGGAGATTTACCTCCGGCTGGGCGCGCAGGGCGTCAAGGACCGGCATGCCTGGAGTTCTTCCCGGGAGGCAAGCATCGACAATACCCATACCAACCTTTACGGCGCCGCCTGCAATGCCTGGCTGATCGCCGACGAACTGAGCAAAACCAATTCGTCTTTGAAAAATTATCTCATTGATAACATTTCCGCGCCGGATTCTTCCATTCTGACCGTGAATCCGCTCTATCAGGAACGCAGTTTCAACCGGCCGGAAGGGGAAAGCACCCATTGGCCTGCCATCGGGGATTGGAAGGGGACCGTATTTGGGGACATTGACGCTTACGAATATCTGAATGATATTTACTTTAACCTTTCCTATTATGGGGATGGGATGATCTGGATGAAAGCCGGGCGATTTGAGGAAAATGACAATTCTACCGTAGGCGCAAGAGTCGGAAAGATCTCCACTACTACGGACGGCATCGCCATGTATTATCAGGCTGTCCCGGCCGACCGCAATTTTACGCTCTCAGCCGATGTGACCATTCACCATCTGGACCCCAATAACCAGGCTTCTTTTGGACTTATGGTGCGGGATGATATCTATGTGGACACGGTAACCAGCGATACCTTGGGCGACTATGTGGCTGCCGGGCCGCTGATGCTGGGTTCCCATGAACCCTGGAACTGCTTTGCCCGCAAAAACGGGGCGCTGACCCAGGGCGGGACTGCTTCCCGAATCTATCAGCCGGGGGAAATCGTGCATGTTGAGATCCGCAAGACTTCGGATGGCTATACCTGCACGTTCGGAGATAACGCTCCTGTCTCCGCGGGATTTGACTTTCCGCTGACGACAGTTGATTCTGAATATGTGTATGCCGGGATGTTTGTAGCGAGAAGCGCTGATGTGACGTTCTGGAATATCAATCTGGAGTTGCAGTAGCACAGTAAGCGTTCAGGAAATGGACTGCAATAATCGAAGCCAGCCTCTGCCAAGTCCTCTTCTTCTTTCCCACACGAGGAAGCACATTATGCTGGCGCTTCCTTGTGTGGGGGAGGGGGATGCAGGGAATGGCATGCTTTTGGGTATTTCTATTTTTTGCCTCCTCTATTTTTACGTTCCGGCCTTCCGGCCAGAACGCAAAAATCTGCTTGTTGGGGAACCTCCCCAAACCCGGCTTCGGGCCAACTTGGCCCGAAATGTCAGCGTCGCTTTGC
>CAMSTY010000074.1 GCA_947063875.1 uncultured bacterium | reverse complement strand
TATTTTCCTGATGCTGCCGGTTTCCAGCAGGGAAGGAATCCAAACGCCTTTTTCCGACGCTTTATTTACAGCAACTTCTGCCGTCTGTGTCACGGGGTTGGTACTCTATGATACCGCTACCTACTGGTCATTCTTTGGACAGTTTGTGATAGTGCTTTTGATTCAGATCGGCGGCATGGGGGTGATCACTGTGGCGGCCTCTTTTGCCATGATTTCCGGAAGGAAGATTTCCCTGATGCAGCGCAGCACCATGCAGGAAGCAATTGCCGCTCCCAAGGTAGGCGGTATTGTGCGGCTGACGAATTTTATTGTGAAGATCACACTGCTGACCGAACTGCTAGGAGCGGCAGTTATGGCTCCTGTATTTTGCCGGGAATTCGGAGTCAGAGGACTTTGGATGGCGCTGTTTCATTCCATATCCGCTTTCTGCAATGCGGGATTTGACCTGATGGGCACGAGAGGAGCGTTTTCCTCCTTGACCAGCTACGCTGCAGAACCGGTAATCAATCTGACGATTATGTTATTGATCCTTGTGGGCGGCATTGGTTTTCTGACATGGGATGATATTCGGGCAAACAGATTGCGCATACGTAAGTACAGAATGCAAAGCAAGGTGATTTTTTGTACAACGATTGTGCTGCTGATAGTCCCCGCTATCTATTTTTTCTTTTTTGAATTTGCGTCGCTGGCGCCGGGTAAACGGATACTGGTTTCTCTTTTTCAGGCAGTAACGCCAAGGACGGCCGGTTTCAATACCGTGGATCTGGCATCCTTAAGTGAACCGGGACAATATATTGCCATTGTTCTGATGCTGATTGGCGGCAGTCCTGGTTCTACCGCGGGCGGTATGAAGACCACTACGATTGCAGTTTTGCTTGCCACGGCTCTTTCCACATTTTTGAGAAAAGAACATACTCAGTTTTTCGGACGCCGTATCGATGACAGCGTAGTGAAAAATGCGGCAGCTATTCTGCTTATGTACCTCGTATTGTTCCTTGCCGGCGGGCTGATGATCAGTATAGCGGAGGACCTTCCCATGCTGGCCTGCCTGTTTGAAGCTGCTTCTGCAGTGGGAACCGTTGGCCTGTCACTGGGGCTCACGCCTGGACTTGGCCTTCCATCCCGATTTATTTTGATTTTGCTCATGTTCTTTGGCAGGGTTGGCGGGTTGACATTAATTTATGCTGCTCTTTCCGGGACGCGGAGAGGAACGGCAAAGCTTCCGAAAGAAAAAATAACCGTGGGATAGAGGAGGAAACAGCAATATGAAATCAGTGCTTTTAATCGGAATGGGGCGTTTTGGAAAACACATTGCCCTGCATTTAAACCAGCTTGGCCATCAGGTTATGGCGGTGGACCATGTGGAGGAACGTATCGATGAGGCCTTGCCATTTGTGACGAGCGCACAGATTGGCGACAGCACGAATGCTGATTTTCTGGAATCGCTGGGGATTCGGAATTATGATGTTTGTATTGTCGCTATCGGGAATGATTTTCAAAGTTCATTGGAGACAGCTTCTCTGCTCAAGGAACTTGGAGCAAAACTGGTGGTTTCCAGAGCAGCCAGGGATGTACAGGCAAAGTTTCTTCTGCGCAATGGTGCGGACGAGGTGGTTTATCCGGAAAAGCAGCTTGCCAAATGGACTGCCATTCGCTACAGCGCCGATCATATTCTGGATTACATAGAACTGGATGAAAAACATGCCATGTTTGAAATACCGGTTCCCGGGGACTGGGCCGGCCGGACGATCGGGCAGATTGATATTCGGAAAAAGTACAGTATTAACATTATGGGGATTAAGAAAAACGGAAGACTGGAACTTTCCGTTTCTCCTGATATGGTATTGGAATCTGGCAATACCATGCTGGTGCTTGGGCAAAACAAAGAGATACAGAAGTGTTTCCGTATATGAATCAGTATTTTGACGATCACAGTTTTGGGAGGTGAGGATATGCAGGACTTGCTATTAGTGGCAGCGGTAGCGGCAATTTTTGCTTTAGGATGGTTTTTCGTGAATAAATGGTATTGCTTTCTGGGAGACAATTATCGGATTTCCCATAGCCAGCCGGAATCCGCCAGAGATATTCTGTGGATTGGTTTTTCCAATCCGTCCGTTGCGGACAGCATTGCTGATGTGCTGGAACGCTATTCCGGAATATGTTCCGATATTTCGGTTTGTCTTTTTCATGGGTCTGAGGAGGAATTAATAGAAAAGCTTTCTACCCGTAAGCTGAATGTGATTTTTTTGCCTGAAAATGCTGGTGTTCCTGCCGATATGTATTATAATGTCAGAGAGGTCCTGTTAAACTATGCACCTGTTATCGCAAAATATGGAGGCCTGCCGGTTGAACCGGCTGCAAACGGACATTTTGTTCAGAATGTTTTATGGCCGCAAGAAACAAAGTCGCTTTTTGTTCGTTGCTTCATAGAATGCCTGGAAGAATAAAAGCTTGGAAAGGGAGAGGCGGCTTGCTGCAGTCTGGCCAGAAGGAGAAAAGTGAATGGAACTATCTGACGGTACTCGTGGAAAATTAAAGATATTTTTCGGATATGCTGCCGGAGTCGGGAAGACATATGCCATGCTGCGTGCGGCGCATCAGGCAAAAGAACGGGGGATAGATGTGGTGATCGGATATATAGAACCACATGCCTGTCCGCAGACAACAGCTTTACTTGCCGGGCTGGAACAGCTCCCGGCAATTCCGATGCCCTGCGGGGAAATGGTTTTTCACGAGTTTGACATTGATGGCGCGCTGAAAAGGAAGCCGCAACTTATCCTGGTTGATGAGTTTGCCCATACGAATGCAGAAGGCAGCCGCCACGCAAAACGCTATCAGGATATACAGGAGTTATTAAATGATGGCATTGATGTCTATACAACTGTCAATGTCCAGCATATCGAGAGCCTGAATGATACGGTTTCCTCCATCACTGGGACTCTGGTACAGGAACGTATCCCGGATTCTGTTTTTGACCGGGCGGATCAGGTGGAACTGGTAGATATGGAACCGGAGGAATTGCTGGAACGTCTGGCAAGTGGGATTGTATGCCAGGAAGAGCAGTCAAAACGGGCGGCGATCAGTTTTTTCACGGCGGAAAATCTGACGGCTCTTCGGGAAATTGCCCTTCGCCGTTGTGCGGACCGGGTAAACCTCCTGACGGAAAACGCCAGGATTCATAACCGGGGGGATTATCATACAGACGAACATATCCTGGTGTGTCTGTCGTCGTCGCCTTCCAATGCAAAAATTATCCGTACCGCGGCAAGGATGGCAAGGGCGTTCCGCGGAACCTTTACCGCTCTTTTTGTAGAAACGCCAAATACCGCAGCGATGAACGAAAAGGATAAAAAAAGGCTGCGTGAGAATATGCGGCTGGCACAGCAGCTTGGCGCTGCCATTGAAACCAGCTATGGCGAGGATGTTCCCTATCAAATCGCAGAATTTGCAAGACTGTCCGGCGTATCCAAAATTGTGATTGGCCGCAGTACGGCAGCCAGAAAAGGCATATTTGGCAAGCCGACGCTGACGGAATGTCTGATTGCGGCCGCCCCCAACCTGGATATCCATATAATCCCGGACGCCAGCGCCAACAATTCCTATCCGTCTGTCCGGATAAAATTGCCGGACGCAATGCCTTTGCGGGATATTGGGAAAAGCATACTGGTTCTGCTGGCTGCTACGCTGATCGGCTATATTTTTTATTCGCTCGGCTTTACAGAGGCAAATATCATTTCCGTTTATATTTTCGGTGTCCTGACAACTTCCATTATCACGACGAATCGTCTTTGCGGGCTGATAACTTCTCTTGTAAGCGTACTGGTGTTTAATTTTTTCTTTACCGTTCCGCGTTTTACATTTCAGTTTCATGACCCAGATTATCCGGTGACCTTTACCATTATGTTTATGGCAGCGTTTTTGACGGGTTCCCTCGCCACAAGGCTGAAGGAGAATGCGAGGCAATCTGCCCATGCGGCATTCAGGACCAGGGTCCTGTTTGAGACGAACCAGCTTCTTCAAAAGGAAAAGGATGAACGTTCCATCCTGAACGCTGCCGCCGGGCAGCTTACAAAGCTGTTGAAAAGAGATCTGGCGATTTACCTGTCTGACGGAAAGGAACTGTCGGAGCCTGACATTTATCGCATATCGGGCAGCGACCAGAGCGATCTGATTACTGAGAACGAGAAAGTAGTGGCTGCCTGGGTTTTTAGAAACAATAAGCATGCAGGAGCGACAACAGATACATTTTCCAATGCAAAATGCCTGTATCTGGCTATTCGGGCAGATCGTCAGGTCTATGGCGTTGTGGGCATTTCTATGGATGAGATACCCCTGGACTCTTTTGAAAACAGTGTTTTGCTGTCGATTCTTGGAGAATGTGCATTAGCATTGGAGAGCATTAAGAATGCCAGGGAAAAAGAGGCGGCCGCAATTTTGGCGAAAAATGAGCAGCTTCGTGCAAATCTGCTTCGTACCATATCTCATGACCTGCGCACTCCTCTCACATCTATTTCCGGAAGTGCCAGCAATTTGCTGACAAATTATCAAAAGATGGATGATACGATCAGAAAACAAACTTTTTTGGATATATATGATGATTCCATGTGGCTGATTAACCTGGTGGAAAACCTTCTTGCAGTTACCAGAATTGAGGGAGGCCAGGTCAATCTGACCAGGTCCGTAGAATTGATTGATGAGGTGATTGCGGAAGCGCTGAGGCATATTAACCGGAAAGGCAAGGAGCATAACATCCATGTCAGTTCCTCCCAGGACTTGCTTCTGGCTCAGATGGATGCAAAACTGATCGTTCAGGTGATTATCAATCTGGTAGATAATGCTATCAAATATACGCCTGTCCATTCCAACATCTGGATTAACACAAAGAAGGAAGGCAAATGGATTATTGTATCCGTATCGGATAATGGTCCGGGAATCCCGGATGAACAAAAGCCTTATGTATTCGACATGTTTTACAGCGGGGCCAATCAGATCGCGGATAGCCGCCGGAGCCTGGGACTGGGGCTTTCTCTGTGCAGATCCATTGTCACAGCCCATGGAGGCCTGATTCATGTATCTGATAATCAGCCCCAAGGCACTGTTTTCACATTTACGTTACCAGCAGGGGAGGTTAAACTGTATGAATAAACCTTTGATATTAGTTGTGGAGGACGATCCTCCGGTGCGCAACCTGATTACCACCACATTAAAAACCAATGATTATCGTTATCTGGTTGCAGCCAGCGGAGAGACTGCGATTTTAGAGGCTTCTTCACACAATCCTGATATTGTTTTACTGGATTTGGGACTGCCGGATATAGACGGCGTGCAGGTCATCCGGAATATTCGGTCATGGTCCAACCTTCCAATCATCGTTATCAGCGCCCGCAGTGAGGATAACGATAAAATCGAGGCGCTGGATGCCGGTGCGGATGACTATTTGACAAAACCGTTTTCCGTGGAGGAGTTACTGGCGAGGCTGCGGGTGACACAACGAAGGCTTTCCTATATGACAGCAGAAATGCTGGCGGCCAATTCCGTATTCATCAACGGAAAGCTGAGGGTGGATTATGCCGGCGGCTGTGCCAGCCTGGACGATCAGGAACTGCATTTAACGCCGATTGAGTATAAGCTTTTATGTCTGCTTTCTAAAAATGTGGGGAAGGTATTGACCCACACTTTTATCACGCAGAATATCTGGGGGCGGAGTTGGGAAAATGATGTGGCGTCTCTGCGTGTGTTCATGGCAACACTCCGAAAAAAGCTGGAGCCAAAGCCAGATTCTCCTCAATATATTCAGACGCATATCGGGGTAGGATACCGAATGATGAAGGTGGAATAACCATTTTATGAAGCACGGGTCAGATTTCATTGTTTTTAGCAGGGCCGGGTTCATGGCTCTGGAGAAATGGAGAATCACGGCAGAATTGTTAACTTAAATATAAAAACAGGTTGACAATTTTGCCGCCTTCCGTTATGATTGATTACGCAGTCCAGTATTTGACAGGACAAGAAAGCGTAAGGAGGCAGGATTTTGAGAAGAAATGAAACAAGAGAGATGATTTTATGTGCGATGTTTGTAACACTGATTGCGGCAGGGGCATTTATTAAAATTCCGATTCCGGTAGTACCGTTTACCCTGCAGTATCTGTTTACCATGCTGGCAGGACTTTTGCTTGGAGGAAAGCTGGGATGCCTTTCTGTCTGCGTCTACATACTTTTGGGACTGGCCGGACTTCCTGTCTTTGCCCAGGGGGGCGGGATTGGCTATCTGTTCCAGCCAAGCTTTGGCTATATTATCGGTTTTGCCGTAGGCGCTTATGCGACGGGGGTGATTGCCAATGGCAAGGGAGTGCCCAGCTACCCGCGTTTGCTGGCGGCTAATTTTATTGGACTTGGAATTGTGTATTTCTTTGGCATGGTTTATTATTATATGATCAGCAACTTTTATCTGGGAACCCCGATTGGATTGTGGCCTTTGTTTTTGTACTGCTTTTTATTGGCGGTACCCGGGGACATTGTGCTGTGCATTGTGGGGGCCGTTCTGGGGATGAGGATGATTCCGATGATTAAGGCTCAAAGGATCTGATGGGAAAAGGATAAAATCAAACCTTTGCAAACGCAAGGCGGCCTGATACGGGGCGAAAAGCGGAAAAGAAAAATCCAGGAGGAAAGGTAAAAGGCAAAATGAGTGAGGAACGGAACGGAGGACAGAATCAAAAACAGGGGCATGCCAAAACATTGTTTATCACCGGAACCGGCACGGATATCGGGAAAACCTATGTCACGGGCCTGATTTTGAAAAAGCTGCGTCAGAGCGGGGTTTCTGCCGCTTATTATAAGGCGGCTATGAGCGGAAATGACCGGCGGGAGGACAAAAGCCTGATTCCCGGGGATGCTCTTACGGTAAAAGAAGTGTCGGGAATCTGCCAGCCTTTGGAGGAGATGTGTCCCTATATTTATGAAAATGCTGTCTCTCCTCATCTGGCTTCCCGGATGGAGGGGAATCCGGTTGTGATGGAGCAGGTGAAAAGAGGCTTTGAGACGGTCTGCGAGAGGTACGAGTATGTGACCATGGAAGGCTCCGGCGGAATCTTGTGCCCGATTTGCATGGATGAGGAGGAGATCTGGCTGGAGGATGTCATTCGGGCCTGTAACATAGGATGCGTCATAGTAGCCGATGCCGGACTTGGCACGATCAACAGTGTGGGACTGACGGCATTTTATATGAAGGAGAAAAAGATTCCCATACGAGGGGTTATTTTCAATCATTACGAACCGGGAAACGTGCTTCATGAGGATAATCGGAAGATGTGCGAGTACCTGACCGGGGTGAAGGTGGTGGCCTGCGTCAAAGATGGGGACCAGGAACTGGATATTGCCCAGGAACTGCTGAAGGAATGGTATCGCTGCTGATCCGGGGAAGAAATCAAAAAGAAAGCATTCTGATATTGAGGAGGAAGAACGATGATCTGGTATCCGTATGAACAGATGAAAACCATGAAGGAGCCATGGAAGATCGTAGATGCAGAAGGAGTATGGCTGGACACAGGAGAGAAGAAGCTGATTGATTCCGTTTCCTCGTGGTGGAGTGTGATTCATGGCTATAAGCATCCGGAACTGAATCAGGCGATCATCTCCCAGGTGGAAAAATTCTCCCATGTAATGCTGGGAGGCCTGACGCATGAGCCGGTGGAGAAGCTTTCCAAGAAGCTGGAGGACTGGCTGCCGGGGGATCTGGATTATTCCTTTTTTTCGGATTCCGGCAGCGTGGCAGTGGAGGTGGCGCTGAAAATGGCGCTGCAGTATTATATGAACCGGGGAGAAGAGCAGCGGACCATGGTGCTTGCGCTGGAGCATGCCTATCATGGGGACACCTTCAAAACCATGGAGGCGGGGGATGATGAGGATTACCATTTTGTCCTCAAGGCATATGGCCCCAGCCCCTATGTGATTCACATTCCTACAAAGACGGAGGCGCTGGAGGAAGCGTTTCTCAAATACCACGACCGGTTAAATTGCGTGCTGGTGGAACCGCTGCTGCAGGGAGCCGGCGGAATGCGGATGTATGATGTGTCATTCTTGAAAAGGGCCAGGGAACTGTGTGACAGATATGGGGTCCTGTTGATTTTTGATGAGGTGGCGACCGGCTTTGGCCGCACCGGCAACCGGTTTGTGGCAGATCTGGTGCTGCCGGATATACTGGTTCTGGGGAAGGCTTTGACCGGCGGCTATATGGGCCATGCGGCTACAGTGGCGAACCGGAAGGTTTTTGAGGGTTTCTATGATGACAATCCGGACCATGCCCTGATGCACGGACCTACCTTTATGGGAAATGCCCTGGCATGCAGCGTGGCCCTGAAATCGATAGAACTTTTTGAAAAACAGGATTATATGTCGAAAATCCGCAGAATTGAGGAGATCACCTGGCGGGAGATGGAAGGCCTTTCAGACCCGCGGATCGAGGAAGTAAGAATCATGGGAGGCTGTGTCTGCGTGGAGGTGAAGGACCCTGCCATACTCAAAGGGTATCAGCAGTTTGCCTTTGAGAAAGGGGTGTTTTCCAGGCCGTTTCTTAAGTATCTGTATGCTATGGTTCCCTATGTGATCGGGGAGGAAGAGCTGGTGCAGGTGCTGTGGTGCATGAAGGAATGGTTTGCAAGGAGATAAGCAGAAAGGGACTGAAAAAAAGAAAATTTTCTGTTTTTTTGGTAAGAATATCGTAAGTTGACCATAGGATTTCCATAGTTTATAATAAAAAACAGATAGACAACAGGGCAATCAGATCAGCAGAAGGAAAGAGGGATGACTATGGGAAGCAGAAAATGGCTATGGATAAGCGTATTGGCGGCGGCATTGGCTGCCTCCGGGATGATGACGGCAGCGGCGGAGGAACATGTGGTTTCCAGCGTGACCATACGGGTCAGTTCCAAGCTGGAGCCGGGGGATACCTTGCCGGAGATCGGAGTAGGCAGCACCTCGGCTGAGGAAGGGGATATTTCCATTTCCTGTTCCACGGATAAATATACGATTGACAGGGCGGAGTGGGTGACTTCCACCTCCAAGGAAATGAAGGTAGGCGACCAGCCGGAGATGAAAGTGTGGCTGACTGCCGGGACCAATTATTATTTTAAAGGAAGCTACCGCGCCAGCAATGTGAGTGTGAAGTCCGGCAGCTTTGTCAGTGCAAAGAGGGAAGATGCGGATACGCTGCAGGTACGGCTGCGGGTGAACGCCATCAAAGGCGATTTTACCGCGCCGGATAACGCTTACTGGAAGGAGAATAGCAAGGGGACAGCCCGTTGGGAGAGGCCGGACAGCGGCGATAGCGGCAAATATGAGGTGGTGCTGCGCCGGGGGAGTTCCAAGGTGCATACCGTAGAGACAACGGCGACCAGTTATAATTTTTATCCTTATATGACGACCGAGGGGACCTATTCCTTCCGGGTGCGCACGATTGCAAAGAGCAGCAAGGATGAGAGTTACGGCAAAAGCAGCGACTGGGTGGAATCCGATGAACTTTACATTGCGAAGGAGGATGTTTCGGATGGCTCCGGCAGGACGGACGGGACCAGCAGCTCGCCTACAGGCAATACCCGGACGGGATGGCAGATGTCGGATAATTACTGGTATTACTACTATCCGGACGGCAGCTATCAGAAGGATTCCTGGCTGAAGGTGAATGATAAGTGGTACCTGTTCCAGAATGACGGAAAGATGCTCCGCGGATGGCAGAAAAAGGGAAATCACACGTATTTTCTGTCAGAGAATGGGGATATGCAGGTGGGTTGGCTGCAGTCGGCCGGCCGATGGTATTATTTCAATCCCACCCCGGATGCCTATGAAGGAGCGATGTTTCGGAACCAATGGGCGGATGTGAACGGGAAGAGTTATTATTTTAATAACGAAGGGGTTATGATGGAGGGATGGAACCAGATAGAAGGAAACTGGTACTATTTCTACCCGGGTGACGGAAGCAGAGCGACAGACACCTGGATTGATACATTTTATGTGGATTCGGACGGAATCTGGAGGCGATAAAGGGATAGGATTGCCAGTACATGTGATGGGAGCCGCTGTCTGATGGCCGGAAGACTTTTCCGGGACAGCGGTTCTTTTTTGGTGGGAAATACTTGACGCTATTGAGGATATCGCGTAAAATTGAAAAACAAAACCAACCGGGAAATGCAAAGGAATGAGAACAGTCAGAAAAGGAGCAGACGAGGCTATGGGGATTATTAAGGCATCCAGGCTGATTTATGATTATATCCGCAGAGACGAGGAGAATCATGTGGAGGAAGTGAATCGGGCGATAGATGGTCTGGACCTGGATATAAAAGCAGGAGATTTTGTCGCAATTTTAGGACATAACGGATCTGGGAAATCGACATTTGCCAAGCAGATTAATGGGATTTTGCTGCCAACGGAGGGGACTGTGTGGATCTCCGGGATGAAAACTACGGACGACGAGCATATCTGGGATATCCGCAAAACGGCAGGGATGGTGTTTCAGAACCCGGATAATCAGATTATCGGGAATATTGTGGAAGAGGATGTGGGATTTGGCCCGGAGAACTTAGGAGTGCCTACGGATGAGATTTGGAAGCGGGTGGATGAGAGCCTGGAAGCGGTGGGAATGACGGCCTATCGGTTGAAATCTCCCAACAAACTGTCAGGAGGGCAAAAGCAGAGGGTAGCGATTGCCGGTATCATGGCGATGAAGCCTCAGTGCATCATTCTGGATGAACCGACAGCAATGCTGGATCCCAATGGGCGGAAAGAGGTGATCCGCACCATTCATGAACTGAACAAAAAGGAAGGAATCACCGTACTTTTGATTACTCATTATATGGAAGAGGTGATTGAGGCGGACCGGGTGATTGTGATGGATGGCGGGCGCCTGGTGATGGACGGGGTGCCGCAGGAGATATTTTCACGGGTTCGGGAACTCAAAGATTACCGTCTGGATGTGCCGCAGGTCACGGAACTGGCATATGAACTAAAGCAGGCAGGGGTGGAACTGCCTGACGGAATTTTGACGATTGATGAACTGATCCGTCACTTGCTGCCGGTCCTTCAGGCGGCCGGGGCCGGAATGTGAGAAATCGGGAGGAAGAAACATGTCGATTAAGGCAGATCATATTAATTATCTGTATGGGGAAGGGACAGCTTTCGAGCAGTACGCATTGAAAGACGTCAGCTTTGAGATTGAAGACGGGCAGTTTATCGGACTGATTGGCCATACCGGTTCGGGGAAATCGACGCTGATTCAGCATTTGAATGGCCTGATGCGGGCAAGCAGTGGAAAGATCTATTATAACGGAGAGGATATCGACCAGGAGGGGTATGACAGAAAGGCGCTGAGAAGCCGGGTAGGCCTGGTGTTCCAATACCCGGAACATCAGCTTTTTGAGGTGGATGTTTTTTCTGACGTCTGCTTTGGCCCAAAGAATCAGGGCCTTTCCCAGGAAGAGATACAGCAACGCGCGAAAGAGGCCCTGATGCAGGTCGGATTAAAGGAACAGTTCTGGGGCCAGTCTCCGTTTGAATTGTCGGGCGGGCAGAAGCGCCGGGTGGCGATAGCCGGCGTGCTGGCGATGCGGCCGGAGGTGCTGATTCTGGATGAGCCGACAGCGGGGTTAGATCCAAGGGGGAGGGATGAGATCCTGGATGAGATTTCAAAACTGCATACAGAAAAGAAGATGACGATTGTCCTGGTTTCACACAGCATGGAGGATATTGCCCGCTATGCCGACCGGATTCTGGTAATGAGCCATGGGGAGAAGGTGTTTGACGCGCCGCCCAAGGAGGTGTTCCGGCATTATAAAGAATTGGAGCAAATCGGGCTGGCAGCACCGCAGATCACTTATGTAGTGCAGCGTCTGAGGGAACAGGGGATTTCCCTGGATGGCGATATTACAACCGTAAAAGAGGCAACAACAGCGATTCTGGGATTGCTGGGAAAGGCAGGCAGCAGGGTATGATGCGGGAAATTACATTAGGACAATATTATCCGGTCGATTCGGTTCTTCACAGGCTGGACCCGAGAACGAAGCTGTTTGGCACGATGGTGTTTATCGTTTCCTTGTTCGTTGCAGACAGCCTGGCGGCGTATGGCGTTGCTACTGTGTTTCTGGTGCTGGCGATCCGCCTTTCCAAGGTTCCGTTTTCTTTTATGGTTCGCGGACTGAAGGCGATTCTGTTTCTCCTGCTGATCAGCGTCAGCTTTAACTTGTTTCTGACGCCCGGGACAGAGGTTTTTCGGATCGGGTTTTTGAAGGTGACCTGGGAGGGACTGCGTCTGGCGGGATTTATGGCTTTACGCCTGATCTATTTGGTGATTGGCTCTTCTGTGATGACGCTGACTACCACTCCGAATGAACTGACAGATGGTCTGGAGAGGAGTCTGGGATTTCTAAAACATGTAGGGGTACCGGTACATGAGATATCGATGATGATGTCAATCGCGCTGCGTTTTATTCCGATTCTGGTTGAAGAGACAGACAAGATTATGAAAGCGCAGATGGCAAGGGGGGCGGATTTTGAGAGCGGAAACCTGCTTCAGAAAGCGAAGAGTATGGTTCCTCTTCTGGTGCCGCTGTTTATCTCGGCTTTCCGCCGCGCCACGGATCTTGCCATGGCCATGGAAGCGCGCTGTTATCACGGCGGAGCCGGAAGGACCAAGATGAAGCCGCTGCGTTATGCCGGTCGGGATTATGTAACGTATCTGGTTTATGTGCTGTATCTTGCAGGCATGATTTGCCTGTGAGAATGGGGTACATGAAGAAAAGGGAGGGTAAATATGGACTGCTGGACGTTTTTGGGAATCAGGCCTACGGAAGATGAGGGGGCAATCAGGCGGGTATATCTGGAGAAACTGCCGCAACACCATCCGGAAGAGGACCCGGACGGCTTTCGGAAACTCAGGGAAGCGATGGAGGAGGCTTTAAGGGAAGCCGGACGCCTAAAAGAGGAACGAGAGAGCAAAGAAAGCCAGGGATTTCATGAAAGCGAGATGCTTGGAAGAGAGGAAATTCAGGGTTTTCTAAAAGAAGCAGAAGAGGTTTACCGCGATTATGGGCGCCGGATTTGCCCGCAGGAATGGGAAAAACTGCTGTCCTTGCCGTTGTGCCAGGAATTGGAGAGCCAGAGGGAGGCCGGATGGGCGCTGCTTGGATTTCTGATGGACCATTTTCATATGCCTCATTCCTGTTTTCAGGTATTTGACAAGCATTTTGGGTGGCAGGATGATGAGAACGAACTGTATCAGCGTTTTCCGGAGGGATTTGCAGACTATCTGTTTGACCGGATACGAGAGGAGGACTCTTTCCGATATGATATTCTGGAGGTGAGAGAGGACTTTGATTATGATGAGTTTTGTGAGACATTTTTTGTCCTGCGAAGGGCCCTGGGGGAGAAGGACCGTGGAAGTGTGGAGTCAGCCATGGAAAAACTGTCCGGTATGGGCATGGAACATCCGGACCTTACAATACTGAAGATTCGCCATGAGGCAATGCAGAGAGGGCATGAACGGCAGGCATGGGAACTGGCAAGGGAATTGTTTGAGCAGGATGGGGAGAATTCCGGCACCCGCTACTGGTATGTCCGGACGGCAATGGACTATGACGATTCGGATGTGGACCCGAAGGATATGGAGGAATTATTAAAATCTCTTCTGGACAGAGAGCCGGAATCTCCGGGTTACTGGCAGCTGATGGGGGACTATCTGAGCCGGCAGGATGAACTGGCGATGGCTCTGACCTGCTATCGGCGTTGCCAGAACTATTCTGAGGAACGTTGGGAATATGTCGAGGAGCAGATCAGAGAGACGGCGAAGAAACTTGCCAAAGAGATGGAGGAAGATCCGGAATTTGATGACTGGTGGCAGCTGGCAAATGTCTGCTGGCAGGGAGAACTTTATGAGCGGGTACGGGAACTTCTGGAAGGGAAGGAACCAAAAGAAGGGAAAGAGATATCCTGGCTGATTATGATGGCAGGAAGCTGCCAAAAGATGGGGGACTACGGGCAGGCTGTAGCATACCGGCGTCAAATCTGGGATAGCATGAGTCCGGAGGAACGCCCGCTTCAGCTTTATCTGGATCTGGCAGAGGAATACAAGCTGTCTGGCGACAGCAAACAGGCGTTGGAAATTTATGAACAGGCGCAGAAAGTGTTTTCAGGCGATCCGGAGATCTGCTATCGGCAGGCGGAGATCCTGTCTAACATCGGCCAGCTGGAAGAAGCAGAGCAGCTGTGCAACCAGGCTTTGCAATCCGGTTTCCATCAGGATGCCTTTTATCTGCGCATAGAGATTCTCCTGGATCTGGAACGTTATCAGGAGGTTCGGGATACGGCGGAGAAACTTCTGCAGGATGGCTATCAGAGCGCTCAGATCCGCTATTATTATGCCCGTGCGCTGCGGAGGCTGGACGAGAATGCGAAGGCGGAAGGGATTTTGAAGGAACTGGCAGAGCAGACGGGAGAGGCGGCTGTGGTCTGCCAGGAGTATGCAAACCTGTGTTCGGATATGGATCGGCCTGAGGAGGCGCTGTCCTGGATTGAAAAGGCGCTTGCCCAGCGTGTTACCTTGACGCGGCAGTATATGAAAGGCCAGTATCTTCGTGACCTGGAACGCTATGAAGAGGAGGCGGCTGTGTATCGGGAGATGATCGAGGAGGGGGTAGACAACTATTATGTCTATTATCGTCTGGCCAAAGCACTTGCCAACTTATGCCGGTATGAGGAGGCAGAGGTTTTTTTTCTTAAGTCCCTGGAGCAAGATGCGACTGACGGTGCGGCCTGGGATGGCCTGGGAGATATGCTGCAAAATCAGGGGAAATGGGAAGAGGCGGCGCAGGCTTATGAGAAAGGATGGGAGAACGGCAGTGTTCAGTCCATCCGCGACTTGTGCCGCCTGATGAAGCGTACCCATCAAAACGAACGGGCATACCAATATCTGGAAAAGGGACTTGCCGAAATGCCGAACGATGGGAGTCTTTTGTGGATTAAGGCCTCGCTTTTGCGCCGCCAGAAACGTTATGAGGAGGCCGTGCGTTGCCTGGGGCGCTATATGGAAGTCAAACCTTCCCAGACGGATTCTGCCTATCGGGAGATTGCGCTTTGCTGGGAAAAAGCTAAGAATTATGAGAAAGCAGAGGGAGCCTATCAGAAGGCAATTGATTATAATCCGAAGAATCCCAGAAGCTGGCGTATGTTTGGCAAATATTTTGCGGAAGAAAGGCAGCAGCCACAGAAAGCGCTGGTCTATCTGGAAAAATCGGTTCAGCTGGACCCGGAAAGCACTTACGGCTGGATGAAGCTGGGGGAGGTTTATGAGACATTGGGGCGGCAGCAGGATGCCGTAGATTGTTATGAGCGTTCGTTGCTATATTACCGGCAGGAGATTGAAAAAGACCCCTCAGACTGCTGCAATTATGAAGGTATAGCGGATGTGCTGCTCCATCTGGGACGTCTGGATGAGGCACAGGAGATGATCCAGTGTGCGATAGCAAGGCAGTGCACGGTATATACCTGCAGCGCTCCGATTTGCTACGAAGCGCTGGAGGACATGGCGAAACTGGAGGAAAAGCGCGGGAACCTGGAAAAAGCCCTGGAATGGATGAAACGTGCCGGAGAATACTCCGTGACCGATTATTATCCGAAGGAAATCGCCCGTTTAAAGGCTGCCGTCGAGGCACAGTGAATGGGGGATATGGCAATGAAAAGAATTAAGCTGGTGGTAGCTTATGACGGGACGAACTACTGCGGCTGGCAGCTGCAGAAGAATGGCATTACCATAGAAGAAGTCCTGAACCGGGAATTAACGGCGCTTTTAAAGGAGCCGGTTGCAGTTATCGGCGCCAGCCGGACAGATGCCGGGGTGCATGCCATGGGAAATGTGGCGGTCTTTGATACCGAAAACCGGATGGCGGCGGATAAGATATGCCTGGCAGTCAATCAGAGCCTGCCGGAGGATATCCGGGTGATGAGTTCGCGGGAGGTGCCGCTTGACTGGCATCCCAGAAAAGCGAATTGCGTCAAGACTTATGAGTATCGGGTTGAAAACCGCAGAATAGCCCTGCCGACCAGACGGCTGTATTCTTATTTCTGCTATTATCCTCTGGATGTGGAAAAGATGCGCCAGGCGGCCGCCTTTCTTCTGGGCGAACATGATTTTAAAAGTTTCTGCACGGCCAAAAGCAATGTGGAGGATACCGTGCGGACGATTTATCGCCTGGATATCGAAAAAAACGGGGACAGCATTGTGTTTTGCATTCGTGGCAGCGGGTTCCTCTACAATATGGTAAGGATTATTGTGGGAACCCTGCTGCGGGTTGGCACAGGGGCCTGTCCGCCGGAAGAGGTGGCGCGGATTCTGGCCGCCCGTGACCGGCGTAGGGCCGGTCCGACTGCTCCGGCCCGGGGACTGACTTTGGCGGATATGGAGTATGAGACGGAACTTTCCCAATGGCAGTACAGTGAAAACAGTGAATGGAAGTACCGGATTCTTCAGTCTCATATCCGAGAGGCGCAGGTAGCATATTTTCTGATTGAACGTTGTCTGGATGAGGAATGGGCAGGCCTGGTGCGCCGTAATGTCCATCATGCGTTTCAAAACGGGGCGAGAAAAGTCCTGGTGGCTGACTTGGAGAAGAACCGGATGCAGGAGGGCCAGGAATACGGCTATTACCGTATTGACAGGCCAGATAAGCGAAAGCTAAGGCAGGCGGCAGAACTTTTGGAGGAAGAGGAAAAACAGGAGATTTTGGAGACCTGCCATATCGCCGAAGGCGGGACGGAAGAACATATCCGATGGTATGAAGCAGTGGACGGGAAAGAATCCGGTATTTTTTGCCATGAAGGAGAGGTGTTTTTGAAAAATGGCTGCAAAGAGCCGGAAACAGGGGAAATGCAAGCAAAAAATGGTTGACATGGATGTTTTCCTATAATATAATTAATAACTGCGATGTTGAGGAAAATGCTGAAGCCATAGCCCCGGAATAGGCATTTACCTATCGACTGTTAAAAAGAGCAAGAATATTTTGACCGCGGTTTGTGCCGTGGTATGAAACCGTAAGTTAACAGGAGGTTGACCAATGAAGAGTTTTATGGCTAGTCCGGCGACGAT
>CAMSTY010000073.1 GCA_947063875.1 uncultured bacterium | reverse complement strand
TAGAGCATTTATTCAGTTTTCAGAGTTCTTAACTAACTGACATTGGTTGTGATAAAAAACAAAAAGACAAAGGTTTCAATTTTAAAGACGGATGATGCCTCGGGGGAGCCGTTAGCAGGAGCGTTGTTGCAAATTTTGGACAAGGAAGGCAGGGTTATTGACCAGTGGGTTTCCGGCGAAGAAAGCCATGAGGTGGTTGGCAAACTGTTAGCAGGGGAAAGCTATTTCTTATGGGAGCAAAAGACCCCCAAAGGGTATCAAAGAACGGAAGGCATGAGTTTTCAGGTACCCCGGGAAGCAGAAATATTGGAATTGGTGTTAAAAAATAAAAAGGAGGAAACGGATGAAAAGAATCCAGGCAACCTACGGGAATCAAAAGAAAGAACGCCGACGGCGCAGCCGGAAATAACGAAAGAGCCAGGGCGAATAACCGCATATTATGATTCTGAGGTACCAACGGCTTCAGGGATTTTGGCAAATCGGTTTCGGGGAAAGATTCTGAGTCTGGCATTGACAAAGGATGAAACGCATGCTTGGTTTTTTACCTTCTTGTTTTTCTTATCATTTTTGGGCGCCTGTTTTGCTTTTTTCGCAATTCAGATGACAAAACAGGGAAGATTCGCTATAATAAATGAGATTCAAGCGCGAAAAAAATCAAAGAAAGAAAAGAAGGATGAAAAGAACAGTAATCGGTATATTGGCTCATGTGGATGCCGGAAAGACCACCCTTTCGGAGCAAATTCTGTATCTGACAGGAAAGATTCGTAAACCGGGAAGGGTAGATTTTGGAAATACTTATCTGGATACTCATGAGATGGAACGGTCCAGAGGAATTACGATCTTCTCCAAACAGGCAGTATTTTTGCTGGGGGATTTTTCCATAACTTTGCTGGATACTCCGGGACATGTGGATTTTTCGGCAGAGATGGAGCGGACGTTGCAGGTTCTGGACTATGCGGTCCTTGTGATTAGCGGAGCAGACGGGGTGCAGGGGCATACGGAAACTCTGTGGCGTCTCTTGAAAAAGTATGGGATTCCTTGTTTTTTATTTATCAATAAGATGGATCAGAACGGCACGGATCGGGAGAGCCTGCTGTCAGAATTACAACAGAACCTGGATGACAGTTGTATGGATTTCGGAATCGGAACAGAAGAACTGCAAGAAAACCTGGCCATGTGCGAGGAACAGTTGCTGGAGGATTATCTGGAAAACGGGGCCTTGAAAAAACAGGAGATCCGGCGGCTGATCCGGGAAAGAAAGGTATTTCCTTGTTATTTTGGCTCGGCGCTAAAGGGGGATGGGGTAGAGAGGTTTCTGGAAGATCTGGAGGAATTGATAGAAGAAAGAAAGCCGTCAAAAGAGTTTGGGGCGAAAGTTTTTAAAATATCCCGGGATGATCAGGGGAACCGGCTTACCCATATGAAAATTACCGGCGGAAGCTTAAAGGTAAAAGAATTTTTGGCAGGAAAGGAGCCGGAGAAGGTTAATCAGATCCGAATTTATTCCGGGACAAAGTTTGAACTGGTTAAGGAGGCAACCCCTGGTATGGTGTGCGCAGTCACCGGTCCGACGGCGACCTGTCCCGGTCAGGGAATCGGCCGGGAACAGGAATCGGAGATGCCCATACTGGAACCGGTGCTGAACTATCGTATTTTACTGCCGGACGGATGCGACGTTGTGAAGATGCTTGGGAATTTAAGGCAGTTGGAGGAGGAGGAACCCCAGCTTCATGTTGTGTGGAACGAGACGTTGCAGGAGATCCATGTTCAGGTAATGGGAGAGGTTCAGATTGATATTTTAAAAAATCTGATCCGGGAACGTTTTGGGATAGAAGTGGAGTTTGGCACCGGAAATATTGTTTATAAAGAAACAATTTTAAGAGCAGTGGAAGGGGTAGGGCATTTCGAGCCGCTTCGCCATTATGCTGAGGTGCACCTTCTGCTGGAACCGGCAGAGCCGGGGAGCGGACTTCAGTTTGCAAGCAATTGCAGTGAAGATGTGCTGGACCGGAACTGGCAGCGGTTGATTATGACTCATTTGGAGGAAAAAATTCATAGGGGAATTTTGACTGGCGCAGAACTTACGGATGTGAAGATTACGTTGATCTGCGGGCGCGCCCATGTCAAGCATACGGAAGGAGGGGATTTCAGGCAGGCTACTTACCGGGCGGTGCGGCAGGGACTGCGGGAAGCTGGATGCCGGTTGCTGGAGCCATATTATCATTTTCGCCTGGAAATACCGACAGACAATGTGGGAAGGGCGATGTCTGATCTGGAACGGATGCAGGGGGTTTTTGAGCCGCCCCGGCAAGAAGGGGAACTGTCAACGCTGACGGGGAGCGCGCCAGTGGCGAATATGAGAGATTATCAGCAGGAAGTCATCCGATATACCAGAGGGCGGGGGCGGCTGGCATGTACTCTGAAAGGCTATGAACCATGTCACAATGAGGAAGAGGTGATAGCGGCGGCCGGATATGATCCGGAGGCAGATTTGGACAATCCCACCGGCTCTGTATTCTGTTCTCATGGCGCAGGATTTGTGGTGCCATGGGATCGGGTGAAGGATTATATGCATCTGGAGGGACTTGCCCTGGCGGGAGGGGACAATAACGACAGAGATGAGACTTTGTCAGAGGGCAGGCAGACAAGAGAATCCGGAGGCATGAAAGGGGCAGGAATGGCCTTTGGGGTGGAAGAAAAGGAACTTGAGGCAATTTTTGTGCGCACATACGGAGAACCAAAGCGGAGACAGCCTTTTGCGGATGGCCCCCGCCGGGTGAGATATGAAAAAAGCAACGTAGAAAAAGAAAAAAGCCATCTGCAGCAGGAAAAGGAGAATCCAAGAGAAGTAAAAGGCAAAGCGATTAATCGGCAGGAACCGGTGGAAGAGTACTTGCTGGTGGACGGTTATAATATCATTTATACCTGGGAAAATCTGAGGACGTTGGCAGAGACAACGATTGACGGGGCACGGCATCAGCTGATGGATATTTTGTGCAATTATCAGGCCTTTCGTCAATGTATTCTGATTGTGGTTTTTGATGCGTATAAGGTGGCAGGAAATACAGGATATACGATGGATTATCACAACATTCATGTGGCTTATACAAAAGAGGCAGAGACAGCCGATCAGTATATTGAAAAGTTTGCATACCGGATGGGAAAGAATGCCCATGTAACGGTGGCTACTTCGGATGGGCTGGAACAACTGATTATCCGGGGAGCGGGATGTACCTTGATGTCGGCTAGAGATTTAAAAGAGGATGTGGAACGGACGGAGCAGATGATTCGCGAGGAACAAGACAGACTGCCTCGGGGGCAGAAGATTTCTGTTTTTCAGGATGTTGACGCTGAATTGGCAGAACAGCTGGAGAAGCTGCGCTTAGGAGACAGTGAGTGAGTTACTGTGAATAGTAACGGGGGTGGCCAGAAAGAGAGAAACTTTTTTGCGGAACCTTGAAAAAGTGTGCAAAATAAAGTACAATGGACACGAAAACCGTGTACGGGAAAAGACCGGCTGAACCGGTCGTTAAATAAAAGGAGATTTCACATGAGCAAGAAACCAGTAGTATTGATGATTCTCGATGGATATGGCCTCAATGATAATTGTGAGGCAAATGCGGTATGTGAGGGCAAAACCCCCGTGATGGATCAGCTGATGAACCAGTGTCCTTTTGTAAAGGGACAGGCCAGCGGACTGGCAGTAGGACTTCCGGATGGACAGATGGGAAATTCCGAAGTGGGCCATTTGAATATGGGAGCAGGAAGGATTGTGTATCAGGAACTGACCCGTATTACCAAGTCAATTCAAGACGGGGACTTCTTTGAGAATAAGGCGTTTATGGCGGCTGTCGGGAACTGCAAAAAGAATGATTCCGCGCTGCATCTGTATGGCCTGGTATCTGACGGCGGGGTTCATAGTCATAATACCCATATTTACGGACTGCTGGAACTGGCTAAGAAGAATGGGCTGGATAAGGTATATGTACATTGTTTTCTGGATGGCCGCGATACGCCGCCGGCTTCCGGACGGGACTATGTGGCAGATCTGGAAGCAAAGATGAAGGAACTTGGAGTCGGCCAGGTCGCGACTGTGGCAGGACGCTATTATGCCATGGACCGGGATAAGAACTGGGACCGTGTGAAAGTTGCGTATGATGCGCTGACAAAGAGCGAGGGACCAAAGAACGATAGCGCCACTGGTGCGATTCAGGCTTCCTATGATGAGGGAAAGACCGATGAATTTATGATCCCGACCGTGATTACAAAGAACGGGGTTCCGGTGGCATCGATCAAAGAAAACGATTCTGTTATTTTCTACAATTTCCGTCCGGACCGTGCCCGGGAACTGACACATGTGTTCTGCGATGATGTGTTTGACGGATTTGACCGGGGCGAACGCATAAAGACTACTTATGTATGTTTTACTGACTATGACGAGACAATCGGGAACAAACTGGTTGCCTTTGAGAAAGAAAGCATTACCAATACTTTCGGTGAATTTCTGGCGGCTCATGGCTTGAAGCAGGCCAGGATTGCCGAGACAGAGAAATATGCCCATGTGACATTTTTCTTCAACGGCGGAATTGAGGAGCCAAATGAGGGTGAGGACCGTTTCCTGATTCCTTCTCCTAAGGAGGTTGCCACTTATGATCTGAAGCCGGAGATGAGTGCGCCGGCGGTGTGCGATAAGCTGGTGGAAGTGATTCGTTCCGGGGAATATGACGTAGTCATTATCAATTTTGCGAATCCGGATATGGTTGGCCACACAGGTGTGGAGGCAGCTGCTATCCAGGCGATTGAAGCAGTGGATCACTGTGTTGGAAGAACGGTGGAAGCTATCCGGGAAGTGGATGGGGTGATGTTTATCTGCGCGGACCATGGCAATGCAGAGCAGCTGATTGATTATACTACAGGCGAGCCGTTCACCGCCCATACGACCAATCCGGTGCCGTTTATTCTGGTGAACGCAGGGCCGGAATACAAGCTGAGAGAAGGTGGATGCCTGGCGGATATTGCCCCGACATTGATTGAATTGATGGGACTTGAACAGCCCAAGGAAATGACAGGAAAATCTTTGCTGGTAAAGTAATATCATAAGCGGACTATAGGTTTTCTGTATATGAAACAGGATAAAAAGCGCCCCAGACAGGCAGAAAGTCCATTCGGATTTCTTCTGTTTGGGGCTGGGATTTTTGGGTTTATGATTTCTTTTTGCTCTTTTTGTTCTCATTGCTATGAATGCCAGCCAGCTCGGCCAGTTTCAGGGCAGTCTGGTGGATCTCCAGGCTGCCGGTTTTCAGGTCCTCCTCTTCCTTTAAGTATTGAAGGAAGCTTTTGGGATTATACACAAAGGCAGGGGAGGATTCTAGGGCGGCATGTGGATTGGTAAAGACAGTCACTACATGCAGATCCGTATGGATTCCCGCCTGTTCCATGGCCGAACGGATCAGTTCCTGCTGTTCCTGACAAGCCTTTAGCGGATTATCAAATGTTTTGTTTTCCCCATTGATATGCTGACGCCAGGGAAGTGTTTTTCCGGCCGGTTCTTTACGGTTACCGGGGGCAATGGTTCCGCCAAAACCCAGGCAATATACTCCGACGACACCTCCCGGGGCAACAACAAGCGCGGTAAGACGGGCCGTTTTTCCCTCATGAGTGATGGTGCCAGGCGCTACGAGGCGCATCCCGTTTTTAGAAGTAAAGCGCAGAAGCTGGGCGACAAATGCAGTTAATTCATTTTTGGTTCCATTGCGGACACGTGGCTTTTGACTGGTCTTAGAGGGTTCTTCCTGAGTGGGGGCCTTGCGGCTGCGGATTCCAAACAACATTTTGGTGATATCCTTGTCTGTGTGTTTTTGAAGAATCGGAATAAGGATAATCAGCGCAAATATGAGGAATGCCACAAGCAGGAACTGCTGCGAAAGATTATCTGTCATGTTATTTTCTCCTTGTATGTTTTTGTCAGGCAAATTTTAATCCTGATATAGCTTTCCATAAATGTCCTCTGCCAGCAAATCTACATAGGACTGGTCGCTGAGGTCATGGCTGGTGATGAGGATATCCTGGATCAGGTCGAAACGCTTAAGGCTTAATTCTTCAGGGGTGAGTTCGCCGTATTCTGCAAGAAGCTGTTCATCAAGCCGGGTTCCGCTGTGGTTGTCGGTAAACCAATTGATAAGCTGCTGTTTTTTTGTTTCTTCTTCTCCGATCTGTCCATGGATTGTTTTGGCATACATGGTAGTTTTGACAGCGATGATCAGGGAGATAAGGCCGAGGGCCGTGACGGATAACCGGCTTATCAGGCCAAACGGCAGGTGGAGTATATCCAGCCAGCAAAGGATGGAGAAGATTGTCAGGATTCCTCCGACAACAAAAAAAGCAGAGGCGGAAGATTTTAAATCATCATATTTTTGAGATTTGCTGACATAGGTATGGGTAAATTCCGGAACGCGGCCGGTTTTTTCGCCAGGCTCTGATTCCGGGGTGTTTTCCGATGTTTCTTTTAATTCCCGGATCATCTGCATCTGCTTTTCATATTCTTTCTGCATCTGCATAAGGGTGTCTTCCTGTTCTTTCTTTTTCATAGCATTTGCGACTTCCCTGGATTCTACCAGGGGGCCGTGGCAGTCGCTGCATACGGTAATGCCGTCGATAAATTCCATATCACATTTTGGACAGTATGGCATTCCAAAATCCTCCTTCAGTTTTTCTTATCTGTCCATTATAATCCTCCGGCTTTCATCCGTCCAGCAAATTTGCAAAATATTGCTTCCCTTTCCTGCTAAAATAGTTTAGAATAGAAAAACAAGTCTGGCTCTTTGAGAAGAGGGGCGGGGAGGATAATTTATGAAGACATCAACGCTGCTGAAGCGGTTTCTGCCTTATTACAGGCGATACTGGAAGACAATGGTATTTGACTTGTTTTGTGCGTCTTTGACAACCGTATGTGAATTGGTTTTCCCGATGCTGCTTCGCTATATTACAAATCAGGGGATGCAGGACCTGGCTTTGCTCAGTACAGGGATGATCCTGCGGATCGGGGGAATTTACTTTGCTTTGCGGATTGTGGATGGATTAGCCGCTTTTTATATGGCATACACAGGCCATGTAATGGGTACACATATTGAGACCGATATGAGACAGGATGCTTTTGAGCATTTGCAGAAACTGTCAGACAGCTATTTCAACAATACGAAGGTCGGACAGATTATGTCCAGAATTACCAGCGATCTGTTTGATGTGACCGAATTTGCTCACCATTGCCCGGAGGAGTTTTTCATTGCTTTTCTGAAAGCGGTGATTTCTTTTGCAGTGCTGTCAGGGATCAACCTGACCTTGACCGTGATTATTTTTCTTGTCATTCCGGTTATGGTATTTTCCTGTACTTATTTTAACCTGAAAGTGAAACAGGCTTTCCGGAAACAGAGGCAGCAGATCGGGGAACTGAATGCCCGGATTGAGGACAATCTGCTAGGCAATCGGGTGGTACGGGCTTTTGCCAATCAGAATATCGAGATTGAAAAATTCCGTCAGGACAATCAGGCATTTTTGCAAATCAAACGGGAAAGCTATCTGTATATGGCGGCATTCCAGGATACTATACGGATGTTTGACGGACTGATGTATGTGGTAGTAATTGTGGCCGGCGGAATATTTATGGTAAAGGGACTGATAGAGCCGGGGGATTTAGTGGCCTATACCCTGTATGTAACTACGCTTTTAGCAACCATCCGCCGCATTATCGAATTTGCGGAACAATTCCAGCGTGGTATGACAGGCATTGAACGATTTGCAGAGATTATGGATTCCCAGGTGGAAATATTGGATGAGCCGGGGGCGGCGCCTCTTGAGGATGTAAAGGGAGCGATTCGTTTTGACCATGTAAGTTTTGAGTATCCGGATGATCATAATTCCGTACTGGAGAACATCAGCCTTTCGATCCGCCCGGGAGAGAGGATTGCCCTGGTAGGCCCTTCCGGCGGGGGAAAGACTACATTATGCAACCTGATTCCACGGTTTTATGATACGACCCGCGGGGAGATCTGTATAGACGGACGGGAACTGAAAGGCATTACGCTGCAGAGCCTGCGGACAAATATCGGGATCGTTCAGCAGGATGTTTACCTGTTTTCGGGAACCGTGTATGATAATATTTCTTACGGCGATCCGGATGCCTCGAGGGAGGCGGTGATTCAGGCTGCGCAGCTGGCAGGAGCACATGATTTCATTTCTGCGCTAAAAGACGGATATGATACTTATGTGGGGGAACGTGGCGTGAAGCTTTCCGGGGGACAGAAACAGAGGATCAGCATTGCCCGTGTCTTTTTGAAAAATCCGGCTATTTTGATTCTGGATGAGGCAACCTCGGCGCTGGATAATGAGAGCGAACATCTGGTATCACAGTCTTTGGAACGTCTGGCAGAGGGCAGGACGACCCTGACCATAGCCCATCGGCTGACGACGATTCAGAATGCGGACAGGATTCTGGTGCTGTCAGAGGGAAGGATTCAGGAGGAAGGCAGCCATAAGCAGCTTTTGGAAAAGCAGGGGATTTATTATCAGCTTTATCAATCGGCTCAGGAACAGGGAACCGGTATGAATGAATAGTGAGACAGGCAGAAATAAACAATGGAAATGAGAGGGAACAGAGGTATGAAAGTAGCAGTGGTGACAGACAGCAACAGTGGCATTACGCAGGCAGAAGGGGAGAAACAGGGTATTTTTGTGATACCGATGCCATTTATGATTGACGGGGAGACCTATGAAGAAGAGGTCAGCCTGACACAGGAAGAATTTTATGAACGACTGGGGGAGAATGCGGGGATATCCACTTCCCAGCCATCGCCGGAGACTGTGATGAATCTGTGGGATCGGATTTTGGAGGAATATGATGAGATTATTCATATTCCTATGTCCAGTGGGCTGAGCAGTTCCTGCCAGACTGCACGGATGCTGGCAGAGGATTATGACGGAAGAGTGCAGGTGGCGAATAACCGGCGCATTTCCATTACACAGCGGCGGGCGGCGATGGATGCAAAAGAGATGGCTGAGATGGGGATGACGGCAGGGGAGATTCGGGAGGAACTGGAACGGGTTGGCTCGGAATCCAGCATTTATATCACAATTGATACATTAAAATACTTAAAAAGAGGGGGGCGCGTTACGCCTGCGGCCGCAGCGTTGGGGACGCTTTTACGCATCAAGCCAGTTTTACAGATCCAGGGTGAAAAGCTAGACGCATTTTCCAAGGCCAGAACCATGAAACAGGCAAAGAGCATTATGCTGTCGGCGATTGCACAGGACCTGAAGAATCGTTTTCATGATCCAGAGGCCGCAAACTCCTGGATTGCGGTAGCGCACACCTGTAATTATGAGGCGGCCCGGGAGTTTGCCGCCGAATTAAAGGAATTATATCCGAAAACAGGAACAATTATTGCAGATCCGTTGTCTTTAAGCGTTGCTTGCCACATAGGGCCAGGTGCGCTTGCCGTAGCAGTGACACAATGCCTTTCCCGGGAGATAAAAGGACATTGATTTGCAGAGAATGAACAAAGCGGCAGGAGAGATGATGGAGAATGAAAGGAAACGATGGCAGGGGTTTCGTGTTCCCGGTTTTTCAGTCAGTTTGAAAGCGCCGGTGGCGATACTGCTGGTATTATTTGGAATGGTTCCCATGATTTTGTGCACTCAGATTCTGATCAGTTCGCTCAGGCAGAGCCAGACGGATTCCCGGATGGTTGAAGTTCAGAATCAGTGCCAGATTCTAAGCAGTAAGATGACTCGGACCGGATACCTGAGGGGAGAGGTTCGGGATGGGACTATGGACAGTGAGATTCAGGCCATGGCAGATGTCTATAATGGAAGAATTGTAGTGGTAAACCAGGATTTCAGAATTGTTCAGGATACATTTCATATTGCGGAACGCCGGTTTCTGGTTGCGGAAGAGGTGGTCCGCTGCTTTCAGGGAGAAAGCAGCAGCCGGTATAATAAGGAAAGGCATTATTTTGCGCAGACAATTCCTATTTATGACAATACCCCGGTGAAGGGAATCGAGGGGGTACTGGTGATTACGGCGTCTACGGAAGAAATCTTATCATTGATGGATGCGGTTGAGGATAAACTGCTGTTTCTGCAGCTTTTGGTAGTTCTGATTTTGATGCTTGCATCTATGGTGGCGGTAACGGTACTTTTGCAGCCATTTAAGGAATTGCAGCGCAAACTGAACCAGGTAGCGGCAGGGGCGCTGGATACGGATATCAGTACGGATGGATACCGGGAGACGAAGGAAATAGCCCGGACTGTAGGCAGTACCATTTCAAAACTGAAGGAGGTTGATCAGTCCCGTCAGGAATTTGTGTCTAATGTTTCGCATGAGCTGAAGACTCCGATTACCTCAATCCGTGTGCTGGCAGATTCACTGATGGGAATGGGAGAGGCGCCGGTAGAGCTGTACCGGGAATTTATGGAAGACATTTCAGATGAGATTGACCGGGAGAACAAGATTATTGACGATCTTCTATCGCTTGTGAAGATCGATAAATCTGAGGCGGAAATCAATCTCTCTCAGGTGGATATTGTAGTGTTGGTAAAGCAGATTCTGAAACGTTTGCGTCCGATTGCCAATAAGCGGAAGGTACAGCTGATATTGGAAAGCATTCGGGGAGTGACGGCGGATGTGGATGAGACGAAGCTTTCGCTTGCCATCAGCAATTTGGTGGAGAATGCTATCAAGTATAATTCTCCGGAAGGATGGGTGCGGGTAACCGTGGATGCAGATCACAAATTCTTTTATGTTAAAGTGGCAGATTCCGGGATCGGGATTCCCGAGGAGGAGCAGGATCGGATTTTTGAACGTTTCTACCGCGTGGATAAGGCCCGTTCCAGACAGACCGGAGGCAGCGGGCTGGGACTTGCTATTACCAGGCGGGTGATCCTGATTCATAAAGGGGCCATCCGGCTGACTAGCAAGGAAGGCGAGGGAAGCACCTTCACTGTGCGGATTCCCCTGAATTATATTGCATGAGAAAAAAGGGATTGCCGGTGAGAATTCTGCCAAAACGGATATGCCGGCGTGTGGAGGATACAAAATGAGACGGTTTAAGGTGTGGCTGGTTCTGCTGACAGCGATTCTGCTGACAGGATGTATGGGAAGGGAGGCTCCGTTGGATGAGGGGGAGGAGAGGTACCAGGTTTACTATCTGAATTCTTCTGCCACTTGTCTGGACCCGCAGGAATACCGGACAAGAACCGACGATACGGATCTTTTGATTCAGGAGCTGATGGATCGATTTATGAAGGTCCCGGCAGATCTTGATTCTCAGGCAGCATTGTCCAATAAGGTCACGTACCAGGGATATAAGCAGGAAGATATGGTGCTGTATCTTTATTTTGACAGCGGGTATGCCTCCATGCCGTCTGAACGGGAGATTCTCTGCCGGGCTGCGCTGGTGCGAACGCTGACGCAAATTTCTGGTATTGACTATATTTCTATTTATTCCGGCGATCAATTGCTGATGGATAAGAGCGGGATGCCGGCGGGAATGCTGTCGGCTTCGGATTTTGTGGACAGCATCAGTGATGTCAATGCTTATGAACGGGCGGAACTGACTCTGTATTTTACGGATGCCACGGGAGAGCAGCTATTTGCGGAGAAACGTGAGGTGGTTCATAATATTAATACTTCTGTGGAAAAAGTGATTCTGGAAGAATTGTTAAGCGGGCCGAGACAGCCAGGACTGGAACCTACGTTGGACCCGGGAAGCAGGCTTTTGAATATCTCAACGAATGAGAATGTATGTTATCTGAATTTTGACTCCGGATTTTTGAATAATTCGCTGGAAGTAAAAGATTATATCCCCATTTATTCGATTGTTAATTCTTTGTCAGAACTTTCTTCCGTGAACCGGGTACAGATCAGCATCAACGGTACACAGAATATGAAGTTTCGAGATTCAATTGAACTGAATGAATTGTTTGAGAGAAATCTGGATTATATCGGAGAAGAAAGGGGACAGGCAGAGTTAAAACCACTGGAAAGAGTAGAGGAGGAATAATCATCAAACGGCCACTGCTGATATTGACGGCAGGATTTGTGCTTGGAGAGGCGTTCGGGCTGTTTTCTGTTATGGCGGTAAAGATGGTCATGGTAATGATGCTGGCTTTTGTGCTGGCGTTGTTGCCATGTTTTTTTATAGGATGGAAGGAACTGGCTGCCAAGAGAACAGAAAATATAATTTCGGCGAAGGTTCAGAGGGTGAGACGGCAAAACGGGGTTTTGTGGACTTGCATGATATTGGCCTTTTGCTGCGCCGGTTTTTGGCGGGGGACTTGGGCGGCGGAATGGTGCCATCGGGAGCAGCAGTTAAATCTCGACAAAACCTGGCAAAAGGTTGAGGGACGCGTGATTTCCATAAGAGAGGGCGGAGAGTATCAGATATTGGTTCTGGAAAAATGCGTCTGTGTTTTCCGCCAAAAGAGAGAAGAAGGGGATGGGAAAGCCGGGGAGCAATTGGAACGGATTCTGATTTATCTGGATTTTCAGACCGGTTGCCCAAGGATAGGAAACAGGATTCAAGCCGAAGGGGAAATGCTCAGGTTTTCTGAGGCCAGGAATCCTGGAGAATTTGATTATGAGCAGTATTACCGGTCTCAGAAACTTAATTATCGAATGTTTGCTGATTCCTGGAGGAATCTGGATGAAAAATACAGCCTGGCTGGAGAATTTTTGCGCTGGTGTTCAAACTATGCAGGGCAGGTCCTGGAACAGATTGCCAAGCCGGAGGACGCCGGCATTTTCCAGGCGGCGATTCTGGGAAAAAAGGACCAGCTGGACCGGGAGATTCAAAAACTTTATCAAAAAAGCGGAATTGCCCATTTGCTGGCCATCAGTGGTTTGCACCTGTCGTTGGTGAGTGCGGCGGCTTACGGCGTCTTGCGGAGAATGGGGGCGGGATATGGAAAAGCAGGGATTGCAGGGAGCCTGCTTCTGACGGCATATGCCGTGATGACGGGTGCTTCGCCTTCCGTGGTACGGGCGCTGATTATGGCAGTATGCGGGTTTCTGGCCTCTTATCTGGGGAGGAGTTATGATCTTCTGTCAGCGCTGGGGCTGTCGGCCCTGCTTCTTTTATGGGACAGTCCTTATCGCCTGTGCCAGTCCGGAGTCCAGCTTTCTTTTGGTGCAGTGGCAGGAATCGGGATTATGGCGGAGATCCTGGCCGCAGAAGATTCCAAAAATCTCATGATCTGGCGGGTTTTGGCAGCCAGCGGTGGTATGCAGCTGGTGACCTTGCCGATTGTTTTATACCATTTCTTCCAATTTCCTCTTTATGGGATTTTTCTTAATCTTTTGGTGGTTCCGCTGATGGGAATTGTAGTGGCGTCTGGTACGGCCGGAATTCTATTGGGAAGTTTTAGTCTATCGATGGGGAGATTCGCGGCGGGGAGCGGACATGCGGTTTTGAAACTGTATGAATATTTGTGCCGTTTGTGGGAATGCCTGCCATATAGCTGCCTGATTCTGGGACAACCGACGGCCTGGCAGCTGATGGCTTGCTTTGGGGTGATGGGAGCGGCGCTTTGCATGGCAAAATATAAGTGGTGGCGCAGGTCTGCGATACTTGTCGCAGCGTCATTTCTGATACTGCTGCCCTTACCTCTCAAAGGGTTGGAAGTCACGTTCCTGGATGTAGGACAGGGAGATGGTATCTGCCTGCGCACCCGGACAAAGACCGTGCTGGTGGATGGAGGCAGTACAGACCAGAAACGATTGGGGGAAAACCGGCTGGAGCCTTTTTTAAAAAGCAAGGGAATATCGGTTGTGGATTATGCAGTAGTCAGTCATGGCGATCAGGATCATATCAGCGGACTTTTGTATCTGCTTGAGGAAGGAGAGGTTCCTGTCCGCCATCTGGTGCTTCCGGCGGCCGGGCAGGGGGACGAAGTTTATGACAGATTGGAAAAACTTGCAAGAAAACAAAGGGGAGAGGTATTGTGGATGAAACGGGGAGACCGTATATTTCTTGGCAAATTGAGCATCTGCTGCCTGTATCCGGAGAAACCGGATAGCGGCGGCGCCTGGAGGCCGGCAGAGGATCGAAATGAACATTCTCTGGTATTACGGGTTGATTATGGAGATTTTCATATGCTGCTGACAGGAGATATGAGCAGGGAAGGCGAGGCACGCCTTATGGAATTGGAGCACATGGAAGCAGAAATGGAATTGGAGCATATGGATGCAGAAGATATGGATGCAGAAGATATGGATGCAGAAGACATGTATGAAACGGGACTGGCAGCGACCCAGATCTTAAAGGTGGCGCACCATGGCTCCCGCTATTCGACCACCAAAGAATGGCTGGATGAAATCAGGCCGGTGTGGGCGGTGATTTCTTGTGGAGAAAATAACCGTTATGGACATCCGGGAGAGGAGGTGCTGGAAAACCTGGCAGAGAGAAAGGTTCAGGTATTTGAGACGTATAAGAGCGGGGCGGTAAGCGTGAGGACAGACGGAAGACAGGCCTGGTGGAAGCTATGGAACACAAAAAAATGATAATATCCATTTTCAAATCAGGGAAAGTGTGATAAAATTAGTCCATAGCTAAGAATTGTCTTGGAGAAAGGAGATTTCTATGGATTATCAGGATTTGAATCAATACAATGGGGTATACCGTGTAGCAGAGGAATATGAACCGCTGAGCCGTTATACGGCAAAGACGTTCGGATGGATGGCGATGGGGCTTTTGGTGACGTTTCTGATTGCCATGACTGGTTATCTGAGCGGATTGGTATGGTATGTGTTCGCCGTTCCCTATGCCGTGCTGGTGCTTGGTATTGCAGAACTTGTGGTGGTGATTTATATGTCATCACAGATTAATAAGGTTTCCGTAGGTACGGCGAGGGTTTTATTTCTTACGTATGCTGTGCTCAACGGAGTGGTTTTCTCAGCATATTTCCTGATTTACGCGTTTCCGAGCCTGGTGTTTGTGTTTGGGGCGACAGCGCTGTTTTTCGGAATTATGGCAGCGATTGGCTATACGACCCGGGCGGACCTGAGCAATCTTCGTAATTTCCTGTTTGGCGGACTGGTATTTTTGCTGGTATTCTGGGTTGCCGCCATGTTCATCAACCTGGAGCGGTTTGAGATTGTGGCATGTACGGTAGGCATTTTTATCTTCCTGATATTTACGGCGTATGATACCCAGAAGATTAAGGCTTATCATCAGGCATATGCCCACGACCCGCAGATGGCGAAGAAGGCATCTATTTTCGCGGCCCTGCAGCTTTACCTGGATTTTATCAATCTCTTTATCTATCTGCTGCGGGTTCTTGGTAAGAAAAAATAATCTGAAAAATGCGTTCCGGGAGGGACGCATTTTCTATACAGGGAGGAATCGATGCAGATCTTGAACGAGGATATCAAGGAACGTACGTTTAAGCCGGTATACCTTCTTTTCGGAGAGGAGGCTTTTCTGAAAAACAGTTATAAGAACCGGCTTCGGGAGGCCGTTACCGGCGAAGATACCATGAACTTTGCCCGCTTTGAGGGCAAGAATCTGGATGTGAATGAACTGATCCGTGTGGCAGATACCATGCCGTTCTTTGCGGAAAAACGGCTGATTCTGATAGAAGACAGCGGATTTTTCAAAAGTGCGCAGGAAAAATTCCTGCAATATCTGCCTGTGATGCCGGACAGCACCTGCCTTGTGTTTGTGGAGTCGGAGGTAGACAAGCGAAGCAAGCTTTATAAAAAAGTAAAAAGCATGGGGTACGCTGCGGAGATGGCAAGGCAGGACAGCGCCCAATTGGGACGTTGGGCAGGCGCCATTCTGGCAAAGGAAGGGAAAAAAATTACCACTGCGACCATGGAATTATTTTTAAGCATGACAGGGGATGATATGGAAAATATCCAGCGGGAACTGGAAAAGCTGATCTGCTTTACCATGGGGCAGGAAGTGATTACGGATGAGGATGTGGAAACAGTCTGTGCAGTGCGTGTCAGCAGCAGGATTTTTGAGATGGTTACGGCTATCGTAAACCGGCAGACAAAAAAGGCCATGGATTTGTATGAAGATTTGCTGGCGCTCAAGGAACCTCCCATGCGGATTTTGATTCTGATTGCCAGGCAGTTTAACCAGCTTCTTCAGGTAAAAGAATTGATGGAAAAAGGGATGAACCGGGGGACGATCGCTTCCCGGCTGAAAATGCAGCCGTTTGTGGCAGGGAAGATCATGCCGCAGGCAAGGCAGTTCTCCAGAGACCAGATTTTTTCTTGCGTAAATCTGTGTGTGGAGATGGAGGAAGCGGTAAAAACGGGGCGGTTGTCGGAGAGGCTGGCGGTGGAACTTTTGATTACTAGGGGGTGAGAAGGGGGGGGGTGAAAAAACAGGCCAGGGGTTGGCAGGGTTTGGCTCCCGTTTCCGGGGTAAGTGTTTCCAGGGCAAAAAGACGGCAGTCACGGTGAGGTGTTTTCACGCAGCCGTGTCTTCGCACGTTGCTGCTACTTCCACGGTATCGTACAACTGCCGTCTTTTTGCCCAGGAAGTACTAAGTCCCTCCAAAAGTCGCCAACCCCTGGCCTGTTTTTGGCTACTTTTTCTCACCTGGTAAGGGTGCTTGCTTTGGGTTTTTCTGAAGGGGGATTTTTATGTAACTATTAGATTGTTTTCTTTTTAGAATCGTATATAAATCAGAATCTAGGGAGGTTGAAAATGTCATATGATGATTTGGAAGAAATTTTGAATGAATATAATTGGGATGATGGTTTTGAAATACCGAAAGGGATTTTAGACAATTCTCATTGTGATTTGGCATTGGCGTTAAAAATTTTTTATCTTGCCGATGGATTTGCTTATTTAGATGGATTTGAAGAAAAAAACGGATTAAAAGAATGGAGGCAATTTATCTGTTCTCTTTACAATGATATTCTGAGTAACAAGTATAAAGAAAGCGGTACATGTTATGAGATACCCCTCACTAAAGTTCAAAAATATAAATTCAGGAAAAAACAAATACCAGAGATTTTTTTGAAAGATTTATAATTTCAGTTATGGATATATAAAACGATATTTGTGAGGAAAGGCATATGATTAGAATTAGACCATATAAAGCAGCGGATGCAGATACGATATTATCGTGGTGCCAGGATGAAAAGGTGTTTTACCAGTGGACAGCAGGTATACTTGGCGCTTATCCTGCCACAAAAAATGAATTTTGTTTTGTGGAATCCCTAATGCCGTTTACCGCATTTGATGAGACAGGAATCGTTGGCTTTTTTACATTGAGAAATCCCGATGAAGTATTGAATGAATTGCGCTTTGGTTTTGTTATAATAAATCCGCACAAGCGAGGAAAAGGTTACGGAAAAGATATGCTTCAATTAGGCCTGAAATTTTCATTTGAAATATATGGCGCTAAAAAAGTATCATTGGGTGTTTTCGAAAATAATCTTCCTGCTTATTACTGTTACAAAGCCGTTGGTTTTCGTGATGCAGTTTTGGATACAACGGAAAAGTATAGTATTCTGGGTGAAGAATGGAAGTGCAGGGAAATGGTTATGGAATACTCAAAAGAATGATATATTACTTGCGTATGCTGTAAGACATGATAGCCGGGAAATTTCAAAATTCAAACACACACTAGTGTAATGTCTGGTTGATAAATATGGTAATATATGGTATCCTAAAAATAAAA
>CAMSTY010000072.1 GCA_947063875.1 uncultured bacterium | reverse complement strand
GCTCTACCAAACTGAGCCACGCCTCGACACCTCTGATAGTATAATACGAATTGTTTTAATTGTCAACAATATTTTTTACAATTATCGATTCTGATTAACGATTCCGGTTATAGTTAATCAGACATCCGGCCTTGACAATCTTTTTCTCGTCTTCTGTCATCTCTGCGATGTACAGGGAAATCTCCTTCACTTTTTCACCGATTACATATGCGCGGATATCCTTCATATCGCCATCCAGCGCTGCCCGTATCCCCGGCACATAGATATAATCCCCGACTTCAAAGCATTCCGGCTCGCCCTGCATCTGGAACGGAATCATCCCCCAGTTCATCACATTGGAGCGGTACCGCTTGGTTGCGTATTCCGTGCAGATGTTGGCAAGGCCGCCGATTACCCGCTGGCAGCTGGCTGCCTGCTCCCTGGCGGAACCGTCGCCTGGCCTTCTGGCATAAATCATGCTTCCGATCTCCGTCTCCGAGGCCTTCACATTTTCATTTCCCGGAATCGTATGAATCTTACCAAATACGGCTTTCAGTTCCGGCGCCGCCTCCATCGGACAAGCGCCTGCCACCCTGGCCTTCTCCAGTCTGTCCACTTCTTTGCTTCTTCCCACATATTCCGGATCTCTTCTGGACAGGGTAAACTCTGCCAGTCCCAAAGGATTCGAGCGGTAGGAAGAGGTTTCTCCTGACGGAATCAGTTCATCCGTAGTCGTCACCGGGTCCAGAATCCTGGAGCAGACCTTCAGGAGGATATTGTCTGTCAGAGGGCTCATCTCGGGCCAGTCCTTGATGTTCGGGCCATAGACCAGTTCCGCCTTCTCATCGCCCTTTTTGTATCCCTGATAAATTCTCGCCCGGTACACACTATCGTCAAATGTATACTCCGGTACCAGATAGTCATCTGCAATATCCGTCGCCGGCGTCAGAACGCCCCCGTTTGCCGCCGTTGCCGCAATCGACCTGGCATCCATCAACGCCACCGCAGACATCTGCCCGACTCCCGGCTTGGAACCCTCACGGTTGGGGAAGTTCCGCGTGGTGTGACGGATCGAGAATCCGTTGTTTGCCGGGGTGTCGCCGGCGCCAAAGCACGGCCCGCAGAAAGCAGTCTTCAAAACAGCGCCCGCCGCCATCAGATCGGCAATCGCGCCCTTTCTCACCAGGTCGATATATACCGGCTGGGAGGAAGGATATACGGAGAGGGAAAACGTATCTGCACCGCAGCTTCTTCCCTGCAGGATATGGGCAGCTTCCATCACATTGGTATAATTGCCGCCCGCACATCCCGCGATAATCCCCTGAGTCACCATCAGCTTTCCGTCCACAATTTTATCTGTCATGGAGAAATTGATATCCGGATTCCCGGTCACCTTTGTCGCTTCCACCTCAACGCTTCTGAGGATATCTCCCAGGTTCGCATTCAGTTCTTCGATCTCATAGGTATTGCTTGGATGGAACGGCAGGGCGATCATTGGTTTCACAGTGCTCATATCCACATATACCACACCGTCATAATAAGCCACATCCGCCGGGCTCAGTTCCCGGAACTCTTCTCCCCTGCCATGCATGGCAAGAAACTCCCTGGTATCTTCGTCCGTTTTCCAGATGGAAGACAGGCAGGTTGTCTCTGTGGTCATCACATCAATGCCATTGCGGAAATCGGTCGTCATGGAAGCAATGCCCGGGCCGACGAATTCCATCACCTTGTTCTTCACATAACCACATTGATACACCGCGCCGATAATAGCCAGCGCAATGTCCTGCGGGCCTACCCCCGGTCCCGGCTTCCCGTCCAGGTAGATCGCCACTACCCCCGGATAATTTACGTCATATGTATCGCACAGAAGCTGCTTGACCAGTTCTCCGCCGCCCTCGCCGATCGCCATGGTCCCCAGAGCGCCGTAACGGGTATGGCTGTCAGAACCAAGGATCATCTTGCCGCAGCCGGCCATCATCTCCCGCATGTACTGGTGAATCACCGCAATATGGGGCGGTACGAAAATTCCGCCGTATTTTTTGCAGGCTGACAGTCCGAATACATGATCGTCCTCGTTGATGGTGCCGCCCACCGCGCACAGCGAGTTGTGGCAGTTTGTCAGCACATAAGGAATCGGGAACTTCTCCATTCCGGAAGCCTTTGCCGTCTGAATAATCCCCACAAAGGTGATATCATGGCTGGTCATGGCATCAAAACGTATCCGCAGCTTCCCCATATCGCCGGAAGTATTGTGCGCCTCCAGGATCGAATAAGCAATCGTCCCCTTTCTGGCCTCGTTTTTGTCGGCCTCCTTGCCGGTCAGGGCTGCCACCTTTGCCGCCTCGCTCTCAGGAACCAGTTCCGTTTGGTTTACCAGAAATGCACCGCCCTCATACAGTTTTACCATTTTGATCTCCTCCTAAAAGAATGCTTCTGTGTTTTGTTGTCTCTATTATGCACGATCTCATTCTATTAGTCAAATACTATACTTATTATGAGTGTCATAGGCAAAACCGATAGGCTATACTTTTTTGCTGTATAAGGTTTCGTCCTCCTTTTGCGGATCATCGGTTACCTTGGCCGCCACTGCGCTGTATACGGCTTTCCCCTGGGAAACCCCTATGGAAAGTTCGGATTCCGCACCGTTTCCTGCCGTCCCCATGCTCCCGGGAACTGCCATCTGTGTCTTCACCAGACGGACGGTCTCCTGCAATTCTTTTGTCTGCTCAGGCAATCCCCACAAAGAAGTGCCCTGATCGCTCCTGCTCTCGGCTTCTTCTCCGGTAATAATCTCCTTTACCTGGCCATTATCCCATCTGCGCAGACGCTTCATCCGTTTTTCTGTATGAATCTGGCTTTTTGCCGCCCGTTCCAGCCTTTCTTTCTGTTCCCGGCTGATCTCGCGCTTCCACGGTTTTGATGATACCAGCTGTTTAGTCTCTGCCTCTGCCGCCTGCATCTGAGCCATCCGGATCATCACGAACTCCGCATCTTCCTTTTTGGCCAGCGCCGCCTCCATCATCATCTTGCTCATCCGGATATTTTCCGCGTCATCCCTCGTCTTTGCGGCCTTCAGCTGCTCCTCATAGGCCGCCCGTTCCCGCTCCAGGGCAATCACCTTTCGGTAAAGTTCCGGCGCATGCTCCCGAAGAAACTCCTTTTCCTCACCGGTAAGCCTTGCACCTGACCTCAGCTTATTCTTAATCTTCTGCAGTTTCTTCTGAATCTGTGTTTTGCTCATCCCTCCTCTGCTGCGCGCCACGGCTTCCACAAACATCTTACTTGTCCGGTTTAACCCTTCTCCGGACAAAACCGGCTTCCCCTGCAGTCTCAGCGTCCGGATCTCTTCCTGCCTGGAGGATTTCTGATCCCGTTTCTGACCTCCTATTTTTTCCAGGCCCACAATGTCACCCCCTGCCTTTTTTGTCTTGCCCACAGTCTCCTTGCATCACCCGGCTCCTGCACATCCCTGCCTCACAGCAGCCCACAGCAGCCTTATACATGGTACTTCGGCAGAAAACGGCAATCGGTTAACAGGTTTCCAGCCATTTCATAAGTTCTTCCATATGTCTTCTGGCATCCCTTCGCCCCAGGTTATAAGTCCTCTGCAATTCCCGCGGGTTATGTTCCATTCTTCCAATCGTCAGTTTCCTGCTCGGGCGCAGCACAAACACCTCCCCCGCCTGCTCCAGACGCCGGATATAGCGAATCTTTTCGTTGTACCGGAGATGGCGGTTTTCCAACGCCTGCAGAAAGCGCGGATAACGCCAATAGCGCAGGCGAACCAGACGGCTCACCTCCGCCTGTTTCACATACCCCTCCTCCCGGGTCAATATCACCACATTCCGGCGAAATCCCATCCTCCGGAAGGCGCGTACCGGGATACTGTCCGTACATGCGCCATCCAGATATTTCTTACCGTTGATCCGCACCATTTTTGATATGCAAGGCAGGGAAGCCGAAGCCCGCATAATATCCACATGTTTTCTCATATCCTGCATCCGCAGATATTCTGCCCTCCCGGTCACTACATTGCTGCATACTGCATAAAACTCGGTACGGCAGCGCTTAAATGCCTCATAGTCGAAAGGGTCCAGCCGTTCCGGCAAATCATGATAACAAAATTTCTCTCCCACCATATCTCCGGTCAGCAGAAGGTTCCGCATGCTCATAAAACGCCAGTCCCTGCAATAACGTTTATAATAGCGGATACTTCTGCCCTTCTGTCCGGCCAGAAAGGAGCAGCCGTGAACCACGCCGGCTGACACCCCGATCACGCCGTCAAACTCAATCCCCCTTTCCAAAAATACATCCAGCACCCCGGCCGTATAGATCCCGCGCATTCCGCCGCCTTCCAATACAAGTCCGGTTCTCTCTCCCTGTTTCATCTTGTTGCCTGCCTCCTGTCAAATCTCAAAACTTTTAATATCTCTTCGGCGATAAAAACGCCCGGCCGCTGAATACGGCCACCGAACGAGGTTTCATAATAAAGGATGCGTCAATCCTCACCTCGTCCTTTTCTCCATAAAAATAACGTCCCTGCCAGTCGCCGTAGGTATTGACGCTCAAATACCAGGCGCCCCTCTTATGCAGATTCGGCAATGTAATCTCCACGTCTTCCCAGTACGTGTTGATCGCGATATAGACCAAGTCATCTCTGCCCTTCTCTCGGTCATAGCCGGCAAAGCTGACGGCGATTGTCCTGGCATCTTTGGGAAGTTCCATCCGGTTCCCCCAGATATCATGGGCGCGCAGCGCCTCTATGCCGCAGATCGCATCCGGGAGCTTCTTGCGGATCACCGGATGTTTATGACGGTAATGAATCATAAATTTAAAAAATTCAAACAGATCCCGGTTCTTCTCCAACAGTCCCCAATCCAGCCAGGAGATCTCATTATCCTGGCAGTAGCTGTTATTATTGCCGAACTGGGTATTGCCGAATTCATCCCCGGCCAGAAACATTGGCGCCCCGCGGCTGCACATCAGCACCGCACAAGCATTGCGGATCATCCGGAAACGAAGCTTCAGCACCTCCGGGTCATCCGTATCCCCCTCCGAGCCGCAGTTCCAGCTGCGGTTGTCATTGGCTCCGTCCGTATTGTTCCAGCCGTTTTTCTCATTATGCTTTTCGTTGTATGCGTAAAGATCATACAACGTAAAACCATCATGGCAGCTAAAGAAATTTACGCAGGAATTGTATCCCGCATAACGGCTGTTTTCATCTGCCGTATGGCCGCCGTAAAGGTCGCCCGAGCCGCAGATGCTCCAGACCGCATTCCAGGCCTCCCAGCAGTCGCCCTTCATATATCCCCGCAGGGCATCCCGATAACGGCCGTTCCACTCAGCCCATCGCTTCTCTGCAGGGAAACATCCCACCTGATACATCCCGCCCGCATCCCACGCCTCGGCAATCAGTTTCACATTTCCCAGAATCGGGTCATGTGCCAGGCTTTCCAAAAGAGGCGGCTTATTCATGGGAGAACCGTCCTCATTCCTCCCCAGGATACTGGCCAGGTCAAACCGGAAGCCGTCCACCCGGTAATTGATCGTCCAATAGCGCAGACACTCCAGAATCATCTGCCGCACGATGGGATGATTGCAGTTTAAGGTATTGCCGCAGCCGCTGAAATTATAATAGTTGCCCTCCGGCGTCAGCATATAATATACCTTATTATCAATCCCTTTAAAGCAAAAGGTGGGGCCCATCTCGTTCCCCTCCGCCGTGTGGTTGAAAACCACATCCAATATTACCTCAATCCCATTGTTATGAAGTTCCCGGATCAGCTCCTTAAGTTCCGTTCCCTCCCGGTTATACTCCACCGTAGACGCGTAATTGCTGTTGGGCGCAAAAAATCCCACCGTATTGTATCCCCAGTAATCCAGCAGCAGCTTTCCTCCCACCTCCCGGGAATTCATGGTCTCATCAAACTCAAAAATCGGCATCAGTTCCACTGCGTTGATCCCCAGTTCCTTCAGATAAGGGATCTTTTCCCGGATTCCCGCAAACGTCCCCGGAAACTGCACCCCGGAGCTGGGATGATAGGTAAATCCCCGCACATGCATCTCGTAGATCACCAGGTCGCACAGCTGTCTCGAAGACTGAGGCATGTCCCCCCAGTCAAACACATCCTTCACCACCCGGGCATGGTAATGCTTCACCATCTTCTCGCCCCAGATCTCCTGTCCGGTCACTGCCCGGGCGTAAGGGTCCAGCAAAATCGCGTCCCTGTCAAACAGCATCCCCTTATCCGGCCGGTACTCCCCGTCGATCCGGTAAGCATATTCAAAATCCTCAATCTTTAATCCAAATACAATCATGGAATACACATCCCCGACCTTATATTCGTCGGGAAAGGGAAGAATCGCATAGGGTTCCTCTTCTCCCTTATGGAACAGCAACAGTTCACAGGAATGGCCGTTCTGGGTGTGAACCGTAAAATTCACTCCCACCTCGGAAGCTACAGCGCCGTTACTGTCAAACAGTCCCGGTCTTACCTGATATCCCGCAATTTCTCCCATAGGTACAATCGAAACAGGATAATCCAATGTCAGTTTCTGGCTGTGCAAATTCATAGTTTCCTCCTTCATTGTAATTAAGTAACAGAATCAAACGCAAAGCAGTCAGAACGTCAAATCAAAGTGTATAAAAAAAGCATGCCCAAAATCAAATCCTGTATCCAGATCTGGTATCAGTTTATCATATCCCCCAAGGTTATTCAAGGCGATTTGTCTGTCGTCAAACAATGTTACAGAACTAATTAATTTTATATAAAGATTGCATTTATGTACTTGATTATCCGGAAGAATAACGCTATAATAGATTCGGTTATTCACTTTATATTTTTAAGGGAGGATTTTTACAATGTTGAAAATGAAAAACCGTATCGTTCCGGCAGTCCTTGCTGCCATGGCTCTGACCGCTCTGACTGCCTGCGGAGGCGATAAGGCGGCAGACACTACCACCGCTGCCGAGACTACCACCGAGGCACAGGCTGAAGAAACCTCAGAAGAGAAAGCCGAAGAGAGCAAAGAAGAAACCACAGAAGAGGCCAATAGCGAAGCTTCCGGTGACAGCAGTGATTATCTGGCCCAGGTAGACACCATGAACAAAGCTGCCGAAGAATTCATCACCGTCAGCATGGAGTTCATGAAGCTGGCTCAGGAAGATCCGGAAAACACAGAAGCAATAACTGAGTGCATTGAAAAGACCCGCGCCACCAAGCAGGCTTTTGTCGATTTTTCCCAGATTGACAATCCGCCGGCTGGCCTTGAGGAACCCCATGCAAGACTGGCAGAAGCTGCCGGCAAATATGCCGATACCTTGGAAGTATACTGCGACGTGCTTCTGGCAAGCATCAATGGCGAAGAGCATGAGGCTGCAGCCACCATTCAGGATGACTGGACCAATGTTGCTACCGAGTTGAGCGAGGCTATGAGCGAGGTGCAGGAAGCTGCCGCCAACTAAATAATCCCTGTCATAGACAGAGAAAACCTGCAGAGCAATCCTTCCGATTCCTGCAGGTTTTTTGTTTTACGGAGTATCCTCTCAAACGCTTTGGCAATGCGTATTTTATCGGATTTCAGGCAATTCTTCTCATATCAGCAGATTCGTCACCCATCCGGCCGTCATGGAAAACACCATCACATACAGCAAATAATAAAGAAAATGCTTCATCCCCAGCACAATTTTCAGCGCCCCCAGATTTGTAATCTTCGTCGCTGGCCCGGTTACCATAAATGCAGCCGCTGATCCCATACTCATACCGTCCGCCAGCCACTGAATCAGCAGCGGAACGGTCCCTCCCCCGCACACATACAGCGGTACTCCGATCGTTGCCGCCATCAAAACCCCGAATCCTTCATTTTTCCCAAAAAGCCCTGCCACCGCTTCCGCCGGCACATATCTTTGAAACAATGCCGACAGCAATACTCCTGTCAGAAAATACCCTCCGGTCGCCCGGACATTCCTCCCCAGATTTTTTAAAAATCTTATCCCGGGATTCGGGTCCGTATCCCGACTCACCGGCTCACCGAAGCCTTCAAAATTAAAAAAAGCTTTCTGGGAATACCAGATATGCACCACAACCCCCGCCAACATGCCGCACAGGAAGCAGGAAAGAATCCGCACCGTCAGCGCTGCCACCCCCAGGGCCGTGCTGTACAGGATCAGCTGCGGATTCAAAAGGATGGAACACATCATAAACGACGCCAGCCAGTCCTCCCGCATCCCCTGGCGGGAAAAGGACGCCGCCAGCGGAATCGTCCCATACATGCACAAGGGAGAGGCAATCCCCAAAAGACTGGCGGGAATAATCCCGGCCAGTCCCAAACGTGTATCCTTGAGGCCTTTAAACGCTTCATGAATGGCATCCTTGGCAAAGACAGAAATCGCTGACCCCAGAATCATACCGATCATCCAATACGGGGCAATCTGGCGGAACTGGATGTCAAAGTAATACCATAGATAGATAAACTCCCGGCGAAGTACCGTCATCATATTCTGGTTTTCTCCTCCTTAGCCTCTTCCGTCTGAATTTCCCTGTCATAAAATGCAATCTTGCTTTCCAGCCTTTTCAGCGTCTCTTCCAGCGCTTTTTGCTTCTTTTTCAATACTTCCTGCTGGGTTACCAGCATCTGCCGCCGCTGTTGGATTGTATCTTTTCCCTGTTTCATCAGTGCAAAATACTCAATCAGCGACTCCACCGGCATGCCCGCGCTCCGCAGGCATTTGACAAACTCAATCATCTGGCAGTCTTCCTGTTGATAGTCCCTGACACCGTTTGCCTTTCTCGCCACCCGTGGAAGCAATCCGATCTTTTCATAGTAGCGAAGCGTATCCGCAGATAATCCGTACTTTGCGCTGACTTCTGAAATCGTCATAATAACCTGTCCTCTTTTTTGTCAATCCACCGATACCAATTCATAACTCTGGCTTCCAACCCCGATATCCTCTGCATGGTCCAAGGTGTGAATGCCATTTCTGGACTCCATCCGCTGAATGAGCGAAGCTCCGTCCGGCGCCGCGTAAACCAGATCCACACATGCCTGATCCAGAGCGACCGGGTCTAAGGAAGCCAGGATACCGATATCATGCATATCCGGCGCCGCCGGATTGCCGTCGCAGTCGCAATCGACCGAGAGGTGGTTCATCACACTGATATACAGCATGTTCTCCTCCCCCATATAGTCGATCACCGCGCCTGCCGCCTCTGCCATGGACTCCAGGAACTTATCCTGATCGCCTCCCATAAAACTGGTCCGGCTGTGTCCCGCCGTATGAATCCAGTTCTTTCCCTCGGAAGATCCGACGCCAATGGAAATATTCTTGATGGCTCCTCCAAAGCCTCCCATCGCGTGTCCCTTAAAATGGGACAGCACCATCATGGAATCATAATTTTGCAGATTCGCCCCTACAAAATCTTCTTTTAAATTCACCCCTTTGGTCACCGGTATGCTCATGGAACCATTCTCGTCCATAATATCCACCTCGGCAATCGCAGTAAAACCGTGATCCGCCGCGACCTGTCTGTGCATCGCCGTGCTGGCCCGGGAACCGCCGTAAGCAGTGTTGCACTCGACAATCGTCCCGTTGACCGATTGTACCAGGTCCTTGATCAGATCCGGGGACAGATAATGTGTATTCCCCGCCTCACCGGTACTCAGCTTCACTGCTACCCGGCCCTGCGGCTCCCTGCCCAGGGCCTCATAAACTTTTTTCATCCCCTCCGGGCTGATATCCGTCGTCATATAGACCTTAGGGGCGTCTGCCTTCTGCGCCGTGTCGGAAACTGCCGGCGCCTCTTCCTGCTCTTGTTGCCCTTCTTGCTCTGCCTTCTGAACCGTCCCCGGACCGCCTTCCTCCCGGGCGCTCTGCCCTGCCTGAATGACAGCAAAAGCAGACTGCTCTACGGTCTCCGCCCGGGTATCAGAAAGCGAGCATCCGCTCAGGATCACTGTTCCCATCAAAAACAAAATTCCCAGATATCCTTCTTTTTTCATACTGATTTCTCCTTTTATTTTTCTTTCAGCTGTTTTTATTTTAGCAAATGGAGTCTACTCCAGGTCAATATGCTTTTGTGAAAAAACTGTGAACATTTCCGGCAAAATCTGGCAACAAAAAAACTGCCCGAAGGCAGCTATGTCTTTTTCATTGCCAGCCGGAGTGTGTTCCCGGGATTTTCTATGTGAGACCGGACACCTCCGATACGAACAGGCCGCACTCCTTTTGGAACTGGCAATTCCATGGAACCACCGCCCTCTGCCGGGTCCGGCTCTTTGCGGTCTTCCCAATGGACTCTTTTAATATCCATAAGCAGAAAAAACCTTGAAGTCCAAGGTTTTTCATAATACTGGAGACAACGGGATTCGAACCCGCGGTCTCTACGTTGCGAACGTAGCGCTTTCCCAGCTAAGCTATGTCCCCGCTTGACATCCATGCCTGAATGCCTCTGCATAAAATCCCCTGCCGCTTATTGCGGCAGAGAAAATGGAGACAACAGGGCTCGAACCTGCGACCCCATGCGTGTGATGCATGTGCTCTCCCAGCTGAGCTATGCCTCCGTCATTTATTCTACCACATTTTTCAAAAATTGCAACTCTTTTTTTGCATTTATTGCAATATTTTATTCAAAATATTCTTTATACTCTACTTCAATCGCATGCTTCATCCGGGTCATACTGATATAGAGATGCTTTTTCAGCGCCTCCTCCAGCGCCCTCTCCTCCTGCCGCTCCATCAGTTCCAAAAGTCCTCTGTGCTCACTGATAATACGGGTAAAATCCGTCTCCGTCGCAAAATCCAGCATCCGAAACCGGGTGTAGTGAAGCTGCTTTGCCTGAATGAACTCCCAGAGCCGTTCCTTTCCTGTAGCTTCAAACCAAATGGCATGCATCCTGGCATCCATCCGATAGAACTGTTCCGGTTCAAAATCCGACTGCTGAATCAGCAACTCCTGCAGGCGGATCTGATGACGGACCTCCTCCATCTGAAACAAGGTGGCCTCTCTCATAAAATCCCGCATTACCATCAATTCCACCGCGATCCGCATATAGATCATCTGCCGGATCTCCTCCAGATTCAACCGCGTCACGCAGGTTCCGGAATAGGGAATCGTAAGAACGAACCCCTGTTCCTGCAGCCTGCGAAGCGCTTCCCGGACCGGAGTCCGGGAAACATCAAATCGGGCACAGATTTCATTCTCGCTGATTGACTGCCCTGGCTTCAAAACCAGATCCAGTATCTCCTGTTTCAGGGTTTCAAATACATATTCCCCCCGGTTCCGGTAGATCTTTTCATCCATGCCAATCCCTCCGTCAGGACGGCTGCTTGCCGATGTAAGCCTGAATCCCTCCGTCTACATACAGGATCTGGCCATTTACAAAATCGGATGCCGCAGAAGCCAGGAATACTGCCGGCCCGCCCAGATCGGACGCCTCGCCCCAACGCCCGGCAGGAGTCTTGGACACGATAAACTGATCGAAGGGATGTCTGGAACCGTCTGCCTGCTTTTCGCGCAGCGGAGCGGTCTGAGGCGTGGCAATATAGCCAGGCCCGATGCCATTGCACTGAATATTATACTCTCCGTATTCGGATGCGATATTTCTGGTCAGCATTTTCAAGCCGCCCTTTGCTGCCGCATAAGCGGAAACCGTCTCACGGCCAAATTCTGACATCATGGAACAGATGTTGATAATCTTGCCGCCGCCCTTTTTCATCATCGCCGGAATCACAGCCTTGGATACGATAAACGGTGCATTCAGATCCACATCAATCACCTGGCGGAAATCCTTTGCCGCCATCTCAATCATCGGAATCCGCTTGATAATCCCCGCATTATTCACCAGGATGTCAACCGTGCCGACCTCTTTCTCAATCGCAGACACCACAGCATTCACTGCATCCTCGTCTGTCACGTCGCAGACATAGCCATGAGCCTTGATCCCCTCTGCCTCATAAGCGGCAATCCCCTTGTCCACCAAATCCTGACGGATATCATTAAACACGATCGTCGCACCGGCATCCGCCATCGCCTTGGCAATTGCAAAGCCAATTCCATAAGATGCGCCGGTAATCCATGCCACTTTGCCATCCAGGGAGTAATTCTTAATGTAATCCATGTGATTTTCTCCTTTCACCTGATAAACATTTTGCACACAAATTTTATAATTGTATACAAGTCTTTTATGTGTATACATTATCATGATTGTCTAAAAAACACAATAGTCACTTTATACAAATTGCAAATCCTTTATTTGTCTATTTTTTAGCCTTCTCCTTTTCTATTGCTGATATACCCTTAAAATCCGCTATAACACAGCCGGCCGGCAGGTTTTGCCCCGCCGGCCGGCTGTGTTAATACTCTTTCATGTTTTTACGTTTCTTCTCCCGGATCAGTCACAGGTATTGCAGCCGCAGCTGTCATTGGAAGAAGCCAACGGCATAATACCGGCATCTGAGCAGGAGCCGCAGGTGCTGCCACAGGAGTTGCTGCAGGAGTTGTTGCACGAGTTATTGCAGGAATTGCCACAAGCGTTGCAGCCGTCCTGATAGCCGTTGTTATACCCCTGATTGTAGCCGTCCCGGTAGCCAGCCCGGTAGCACCGGCAGGTATGCCCCTGTCCGGAGCAGCAGCAATTGTTGCAGCAGTTAGACGTATTGCTGCCGCAGACTCCACTGTTGTTATTATTGCAGCAATTATTATTGCAGCAATTATTGTTGCAGTTGTTATTGCAGCTGTTATTGCAGCTGTTATTGCAATTGTTATTGCAATTGCTGTTACAGCTGTTATTACAGCAGCTATTGTTGCATCTGCAGCCACATCTGCAGCACCCAATACCGATTCCCCATCTATTACAATTGCATCCACACATATTTGAAAACTCCTTTTATTTTGTTTTGTAATGTATCCTATGTGGGCATCCAGACAAGTGTGACATCCTTCGCAAACCTTTTGCCTCCTCCTCTTTAAGAACCTTTTTTCATTCCCTTCATACTTATATCATTAGAAGCTTCCATTATGGAAAGGAGTTTTCACCTATGAATCAAAACAGCAACCAACGGTGTGGCTGTCTTTGCAGGCCGCAGATTCCTGCCCCGCCCTGCATGAATACGGATTGCCGGTGTGATACCTGCGATGACCGGTTCCTTACGCCGCCCGCCCAGATTCCTCCCATGCCTCCGGCCCGGCCTTTGATGCCTCAGGCTCAGCCGCCGACGCCGCCAATCCGGCCCGCTGCCCAGACTCCGCAGCAAAGCACGGCAGCCGCCTCCGCTTCTATGATAAAATCCGAAACAAAGGAATCTTCCTTTACCGTTTTAGGCGGATTCGGCTGCGGCTCGTCTAATCCCCACATTCCGAATGCCAGCATCAATCAGATGCCCATTGGCATGGGCTATGTTCCCTGGCAGAGATGGGGGCAGACATATCCTATAGAACAGGGATTCACCCGGGGTACGATTTTTCCTGAATTGGATCTTCCTTTTGTAATGGGGAGGTGTCGCTGATGGCTTGTAAAAATCCATTATTACAGAAAGTATATGAAACCGGCTTTGCCTTAGACGAAATCGCCCTGTACCTGGATACTCATCCCGCAGATAAACAGGCTATGGAGTATTATCAATATATCCAAAAGGCAAACCAGGATGCCGTATCTGCCTACGAGCAATCTTATGGGCCGCTGCTGATCAACCAGGTGAATTCCAACACCTGGACCTGGGCCAACAGCCCCTGGCCTTGGGAAGGAGGTATGTAATTATGTGGAGATATGAAAAGCGTCTGCAGTATCCGGTAAACATCTCACAGACCAATCCGAAGCTGGCACAATTCATTATCAGCCAATATGGCGGGCCTGACGGGGAATCCGCCGCTTCCATGCGCTACCTCTCCCAGCGTTATGCCATGCCTTATGACAAAGGGAAAGCCATTTTAACCGATATCGGCACGGAAGAACTGGCCCACTGGGAGATCATCGCCGCCATCGTCCATCAGCTGACCCGCAATCTGACGCCCCAGGAGATTGAAGAATCCGGTTTCGGCCCCTACTATATTGACCACACCACCGGAATCTGGCCTCAGGCGGCCGGCGGCATCCCTTTCAATGCCTGTGAATTTCAGTCAAAAGGGGACCCGATTACGGATCTTTTTGAAGACCTCGCCGCGGAACAAAAAGCCCGCACTACCTACGATAATATCCTGCGCATGGTGAAAGATCACGATGTCTGCGATCCCATCCGCTTCCTGCGGGAGCGGGAAATCGTCCATTTCCAGCGGTTCGGCGAAGCGCTCCGGGACGTACAGGATCATCTGGACAGCCGCAACTTCTATGCCTTCAATCCGGCCTTTGATCCCGGGCAAAAGCCATGCGGCTGTAAGAAAAACCAATAAGTTTTGCCAAAGAAAAAGGGGTGTCGCAAAATCATCCAATTAGATGATTGAGCGATACCCCTCTCTCTTTAGATATAAAAATCCAGAAAGAGCCTTTTCGTTTGTTGATCCTTACCGGATCTTTTGCGGGTTTTAATAAAGCTACTGATTTTGCGGCCTGTTATGCTTTTTCTTTTATTAGGAACAGATGACTTGCTGTACGCTGGACTTGTATTTTTGATTGCAGCTTATTGAGGTTATATCCCATACAGAGTAAAAGCATCCCCAGTCTTACTTTCGTTTTTCCACGCAGCAGAAATCTTTGGAATTCATAGTCATTTTTCAGGACTCCAAATGCCCCTTCTGCTTGGATAGAACGGTTCATCCGATATAAGGTTCCTGGCGCCTCTCCAAAAAACTTTACGAGATATGCAGATGTTTGTTTCCTTTGGCATGGGTACATTTTCTTAGTGCAAAACCGGGCAATGGTGCTGTGGCCAGGAGCCTTCTGTCTGGCCAGGAGCCACATAAAGCAAAAAAACAATCAATCCCTGCTAAATCAATCGGAACTTTCCTGGATGCGTTTGTCGTGTATCCTCCATGCAGGCTACGAATTCGGCAGTTTCCGTGTCCATCTGGAATGGCCATCCGGGGCGGGACCGCAGGCAATCTGTATCAGCGTTGCCTCTGTACGTTCCATTCCAAATCTTTAAACCTCATCTGCAACACCCCTCCTTCTTCATGCCTGCACCTGCACCCTTGTATGTCCAGGCATCTTTCTCTCATAGAAATATCGGATAATATCTTTCCTGGTGATAATCCCGATAAAATAGCCACGGTCATCCACTACCGGCACAAAATTCTGATTCAATGCTTTATCGATCAAATCCTCCATATCCGACTTGGCATTGACCGGCAGATTGTCCATCCGGCGACGGATGGTGGTGACAGGGATGCTTTCTGCTTCCCGCAGGTTCAGATTGTATTGGTTCTTGATTCCCCATAGCAGATCCCCTTCTGTCAAAGTCCCCACATACTCCCCCTCCCGGTTCAGCATCGGCACCGCAGAATATTTATGAAACTCCATCCGCTCCAACGCCTGGCGCAAAGAATCCTCTTCATAAACGCAGGCCACCTCATTTTTCGGTGTAATAAAAAACAAGATATTCATATGTACCTCTGTCTCTTTCTTTGTCATAACTTTGTCATAAACCTCATGCTTCGCCTTCGGCTCCCATTCGCTAAGTGGCCAGGTATTACTCACACTAAGCTCGTGAAATACCTCGCTAAGTATTCCTATTATACCATATGGAAATCAATTATTTTTGAATACTTTATTAAAAAAACATAAAATATATTCTCTATACAGTAAATTTGCACAAAAGACCGCAGCCATTCAGAATATCCGAACGGTCGCGGTCTTTCCTGTTATTCCAGATAATCCAGCGGGTCAATCGCATTTCCCTGATAATTCATTTGAAAATACAGATTGCTTCCCTCAATCGTATAGTATTTGGTCGGCTCTGCCACATATCCGAGCAGCTGGCCTTTTTCCAGATATTCGCCCTCCACGGCAGCCACTTCCTTTAACTGTCCGCAGATAGCGGTATATTCGTTGCCCAGATCCAGTACCAGATAATTGCCGATTTCCTCATTGACGCCTGTCTCTGCTACCCGGGCGTTGGCCGGGGCATAGACCGGGCTGCTGACCTCACCCTGGATGATCAGCGCCGGATTGCACTTATACTGGTCAAGGGTGGGAAAATAAATGGTAGAATCCATACTATAATCCAATACCACATTTCCCATTACCGGCCAGCTTACCCGGCTGGTATCTGCAAAATCCAGCACCAGCGCTTTTGCGGCATCCTGTCCGGTTCCTACGGCCTGTACCTCTGGTGTAACCTGCCCGGAAGAATCCCGGGTCTTTTCCTGCACAACGGTATCCGGATTTGCCTCCTGCTTCGCCACTTTTTCTTGTGTCTCTTCCGGTGCCGGCTTGGCATTGGATTCTCCCGCCACTGACACCTGTGATTCTGCATCTGTCTCTCCGGCCAGAAGGTTTTCCTGTCCCTGCATTTCCACATAGGGATTCTGCTCCTGCCCGTTTCCTCTGTTCATTGTAACGACGCCTGCTGCAGCAACTATAGTCAACAGGCCCAGTACCAGCATGACAAGGAATAGTTTGTCCTTGAACATTTGATTGATTCTCTCTTTCACCGTTTATCACCTCGGTAGTAGTTTTACCAAAGCGACCTGAGTTATTCAGAAATCAGAGAGATATTTTTATAATAATGATTTAAAATGTCTTCATACCCCCATCCGGATTTGGCCATATCATCCGCCCCGGCCTGGCTGAGACCATAGCCATGCCCCCGCCCGCGTACCCGCGCCCGAATAATATCTCCTTCTCCCTCCAGACTGAAACAAGAGGAAGACAGTCCCAGTGCATATTGGATTTCATCCCCGGAATAGGTTCCTTCTCCTATTTTCATCTTTGTGATATACCCGGCATCATCCTTTTTCACCGTCTGAATCTGTTGCGGCAGCTGCTCTGCCGTAACTGCAGCCGCCCCCGGGATCTGGCTGATGTTGGCGGCAAACACAGAACGGCTCCACTCTTGTACCTGCATGTAATCCTCCCGCCTGGTATCCGACACGCTCTCCGCTGGCTGCAGATAAGGGAAATCCACCTCTCCCATGCGGGTCCTTCCGGCGCTCATTGCATGAAACAGCGGAAGAATGCAGCGTCCCTCATATTGCATCACCACTCCCTTTGTCGCATCTGCCGCCTCCTGGCAGCGTTCCAGCCAACCAAGCAGTTTTACCCTATCTGTCCCGGAATATCCTTCCCCCTCCCCCAGATAGTCCATATCCAGTTCTTCCTCATAGATCTCGGTCCTTCCATCCATCAATCGATAAATATAGGTCCTGGCGATCACCGCCTGGCATTTCAATGCTTCCATTTCATAATCCGCATCAATCTGGCATACCATTACTCCCGGCAGATAATCTTCCAGATCAATGAATGTCTGAACGCCTTTCCTCTCCACCAGGATTTTTCGCCTTACAGTCCCTTGCTCCTGGCCTTCCCGCCGATCCTCCTCAGAACCGCCATTCTCCTGCCTTACTCCTGCGGCGGCCTCCACCTCTTCCGTTTTTTCTTCTGTCCCGCTCTCCTCCTGCCCCCCAGCCTGTCCAGCCTCCGCTGCCGCCTCAGCTTCCATGCCCGCCGCCCGCATCCACATCAGAGAAACCATCCACGGCATCAGCATCATCACCGTCACTGCAATCACCCATCTACGCATAAAAAAAGAATCCCTCCTGACTACTATCAGTCTATGAAGGGATTCCCTTT
>CAMSTY010000071.1 GCA_947063875.1 uncultured bacterium | reverse complement strand
CAGAGTGGGAGGGACATCCCCGACAATACCACAATATAGGAGGTCATTATCATGGCAAAGAAAGTAACTGGTTACATCAAATTACAGATTCCGGCAGGCAAAGCGACCCCGGCTCCGCCAGTTGGCCCTGCACTGGGTCAGCATGGTGTGAATATTGTACAGTTTACCAAGGAGTTTAATGCAAGGACCGCGGATCAGGGCGACCTGATTATTCCGGTGGTTATCACTGTATATGCGGACAGAAGCTTCAGCTTTGTTACCAAGACTCCGCCGGCAGCCGTACTGCTGAAGAAGTACTGCAAGATTAAATCCGGTTCCGCAACCCCGAATAAGACCAAAGTGGCTACGATTTCCAAGGCAGATCTGCAGAAGATCGCTGAGACCAAGATGCCTGACTTAAATGCGGCAAACCTGGAAGCGGCAATGAGCATGATCGCAGGTACTGCACGGAGCATGGGTATCACGGTTGGTGAATAATAGCAGACGAATAACGTGGGAGGGACATCCCCGACAATACCACTAGGAGGTTATCGATATGAAACGTGGAAAAAGATATCTTGAGGCGGCTAAGAGTGTAGACCGTTCCGTACTTTATGATACAGCAGAGGCGATCGCTCTGGTGAAAAAGTGTGCGGTTGCCAAGTTTGATGAGACGATTGAGGCGCATATCCGTACCGGCTGTGACGGCCGTCATGCGGATCAGCAGATTCGTGGCGCGGTTGTGCTGCCGCATGGTACCGGTAAGGTGGTTCGTATCCTGGTATTTGCCAAGGGCGTGAAGGCGGATGAGGCGCAGGCTGCCGGTGCGGATTATGTAGGGGCAGAGGAACTGATCCCGAAGATTCAGAATGACGGATGGCTGGATTTTGATGTGGTTGTGGCAACTCCGGATATGATGGGCGTGGTTGGCCGCCTGGGCCGTGTGCTTGGTCCGAAGGGCCTGATGCCGAACCCGAAGGCAGGTACCGTAACCATGGATGTGACCAAAGCGATTAACGATATTAAGGCCGGTAAGATTGAATACAGGCTGGATAAGACCAATATTATTCATGTGCCGGTAGGCAAGGCTTCCTTTACGGAAGAACAGTTAGCGGACAACTTCCAGACGCTTATGGATGCGATCATTAAAGCAAGGCCCAGTGTGTTGAAGGGCACTTTTATTAAGAGTGCTACCTTGACGTCTACTATGGGACCTGGCGTAAAATTGAATGTGACAAAGCTGATGGCTTAAGAGAACGGCACATTCCGAAACGAGAATGACGATCCTGATAATAAGACATCCGTTTCCTCTTTGTGATAAAAGGGGAGCGGGTGTTTTTGCTTTCGGACGGGATGCAAATGAGAAAAAAATGTTGACAAAACAGGCGTATCATGATATAATTGCCAAGTATTGACTGCCGAAGACAGCAGGTGCCGTGAGGCGTAAGGTAAGGCCGCCTGCCGAGGGAACATACAAATCAATGTTCGAAGCTGATTTTGTAGAGCCTTTCTGTCGTTCGCGCCAGGAAGGCTTTTTTCTCGAAGTATGGGGAATGCTGATTCCCTGTCGAAGGAAGCAGTCGAGAAAATCTGACAGGAGGTAGATATTCATGGCAAAAGTTGAGTTAAAACAGCCGATCGTAGCTGAGATTTCCGAATTGCTGAATGGCGCGGCATCTGCCGTGGCGGTAGATTACCGTGGATTGACCGTTGCCCAGGATACGGAACTTCGTAAGCAGCTGAGAGAAGCCGGTGTTACTTATAAAGTATATAAGAACACTCTGATTCGGCGCGCTGCGGAAGGCACTGATTTTGCTGCTTTGGACCCGCATCTGGAAGGCCCGACTGCTATCGCCGTATCCAAGGATGATGCGACGGCCCCGGCCCGGATTTTGGCAGAGTTTGCTAAGAAGGCCGATAAGCTGGAGATCAAAGCAGGCGTTGTGGAAGGGACCTACTACGATGCAAAGGGAATGCAGACAATCGCGACCATTCCGTCCCGGGAGATCTTGCTGGGCCGGTTGCTGGGAAGCATGCAGTCCCCGATTGCGAACTTTGCCCGTGTGCTTAATCAGATTGCTGAGAAGCAGGGCGAGACCGCATAGTATCAGAAGAGCGACGTGAAAGCAGAAAAAGAAAACTATAGAAAATCTAAATGGAGGAAACGAAAATGGCAAAATTAACGGTTGCTGAGTTTATCGAAAATATCAAAGAGTTATCTGTTCTGGAACTGCACGAGCTGGTAAAGGCTTGTGAGGAAGAGTTTGGCGTATCTGCTGCTGCAGGCGTCGTAGTAGCTGCTGCTGCAGGCCCGGCTGACGCTCCGGAAGAGAAGACCGAGTTCGACGTTGAGCTGACTGAGGTTGGCCCGAACAAGGTTAAGGTCATCAAGGTGGTTCGTGAGGCTACCGGCCTGGGCCTGAAGGAAGCCAAAGAGGTAGTTGACGGCGCTCCGAAGGTAGTGAAAGAGGCAGCTTCCAAGGAAGAGGCTGAAGAGTTGAAGACCAAACTGGAAGCTGAGGGAGCAAAAGTTACCCTGAAGTAAGTTGAAATAGCGTATTAGGATGAAGAGGGACTTTCGGTGCCTGCATTCTGCGGGTACTGGAAGTCTCTCTTGTGTTTTGCAGGCGGTACATGTTTGCTTCATTAAACTTGAAATAAAAGTTCACTTATGTCATCCAATTTGCATATTTTTTGGTTGAAAAGGCTTGGCGGAAACAAGGGGAAAGGCGAAAAACAGACAGACGAAATTGCTTCAAAAGTTGATTTTTCGCGCTTTTTGCGCATTGCTTGTAACTGAGAAACGGTGCTGGAAGTATGCGGACGATAATTTATAAAAAATTTAAAATAATTGCTCGAAAAATGGTCTAAAGGCCTTGACAGACACGAAAAAGGGTGTTAAGATTAGCTAGTATTTTCACATGGGCTATTGATTCACATATTTGTGTAAGTCATGATGTTTGGCCTCATGACTTACACAAATATGTGATTTTTGTTTCTGAGAAAATACAAATAAATGGTAGGAGGTACCCATTATGAATAACGGTACAGTAAAGTGGTTCAACGCAACTAAGGGTTACGGTTTCATCACAAACGACGCGACTGGCGAGGAAGTGTTCGTGCATTTTTCCGGTATTGTGGCAGACGGCTACAAGACCTTGGAAGATGGCCAGAAGGTTACCTTCGACACCACAGAAGGCAACCGTGGCGTACAGGCAGTGAATGTGCATGTAGTTGCCTAACGGTTATGTGATGAGAATGACCGCGAGACTGGAGAAGGAACTTCAGCCTCGCGGTCATTTTTGTTGCGATGGAAAAATTAAAAAAAGAAATAAAAGGAAAAAATACTTGTATTTTTTTGGAAAGTAATGTATCATTTAAACATAGTTATTCAATTTTGTAAGCACTTACAAAAATCTTACAGGTGAAGGTCACAAGGAAAATGAAAGATGGAGGTTACGGGCGATGAGCAAAGAGACAGTGGTTCAGTTTGGAGAAGGCGGGTTCCTGCGCGGTTTTGTTGATTATTTTTTGCAAAAGATGAAGGGACAGGGGTTGTTTGACGGTTCTGTTGTGGTAGTGCAGCCAATCGAACGCGGGATGTGCGAGATGCTGGAAAAGCAGAATTGTGAATACAATCTGTTCCTTCGGGGGATTGAGGGTGGCGAAGTGGTAGACGAGCACACCCATATCGATGTGATCTCCAGATGTATCAATCCCTATGCAGATTGTGCAGGATATATGGCGTTGGCGGAAAACCCGGACATTCGCTTTATTGTTTCCAATACAACCGAGGCCGGGATTGAGTTTGTGGCGGACAATAGGTTTGAGGATGCGCCGGCAAAGTCATTCCCGGGCAAGCTGACGCAGCTGCTGTATAAAAGGTTTCAGCTGGGGATGAAAGGGTTTATTATTCTGTCCTGTGAATTGATCGACCATAATGGGGAAGAACTGGAAAAGTGCTGTATGCAGTATGCGGACCTCTGGGGACTGGGCGATGAATTTAAGAAGTGGATGAAAGAAGAGAATGATTTCTGCTCTACGCTGGTAGACCGGATCGTGACCGGTTTCCCGCGCGATGAGCATGAGGAATTGTGCAAACGGATCGGCGAGCAGGATAATATGATGGATACCGCAGAGATCTTCCATCTGTGGGTAATCCAGGGACATCATGAGGATGAGCTCCCGCTGCAGAAAGCCGGTTTCAATGTGGTTTGGACAGATAATGTAGATCCCTATAAGAAGCGCAAGGTAAGGATTCTGAATGGCGCCCATACTTCTATGGTTTTAGGAGCCCATCTCTATGGGCTGGAAACCGTAGGAGAATGCCTGAAGGATGAGAGGGTTTCCAATTTGCTGAAAAAGTGTATTTTTGAGGAGATTGTCCCGACAATCGGCGATACGGAGGATAACCGCAAGTTCGGAGAAGCCGTTTTGGAGCGGTTTTCCAATCCGTTTATCAAACATCTGCTTTTGTCTATTGCCCTGAACTCGGTTTCTAAATTTAAGGCAAGGGTATTGCCGACGATTTTGGAGCATAAAGAACAGTTCGGACATTATCCGCAGGGACTGTCGTTTTCCCTGGCGGCGCTGATTGCTTTTTATCATACGGATGCCGCCAATGACGGGGAGGATATCATGGCGTTTATGAAGAATGCCTCCGTGGCAGATGTGCTGGCAAAGGCGGAGTACTGGGGACAAGATCTGACAGATATGCTGCCGGTAGTGCAGAAATGGTATGATAAGATCGAAAAAGACGGTATGGCGAAAGCTTACGACGAGGTATTGGCTGAAAAGTAAGTTTTCCCGCAAAACAGAACATGTATAAGATTGAGGAAAGGAATCACCTGAGATGAAGGTGGTTCCTTTTTTGGATGCAGGTATCCGGCGAAACGGGATGGCAGGAATCCTTGAATGGCAGAATAAAAACACGGAGATGGATTTCTGAAAGAAGGAAAAGTTACATATGATGAAGGGTAAAGAAAAATTAACGGAGAGTCCGGTTGATATGGGAAAAAAGATATGGAGAATAGAGCAGAAGGCAGCCGGTTTGCTGGCGGTTTTGATCTTGGAAGGAGCTATGCTGGGGGCGGGGGCAGGATGGATGCGATACGGCGGGGGAGAGGATCATTCTGGCGGCTATCAGGCAGCGGCAAAGGTGAGCAAAAGACAGGAACAGGATCAGGGCCGGAAGGTGATTGCGCTGACATTTGACGACGGGCCTCATGAGACTTATACGGTGCAATTGCTGGATGGATTGAAAGAAAGGGGGGTAAAGGTAACGTTTTTCCTGATGGGACAGAACATAGAAGGGAAGGAAGAGGTGATTCGGCGCATGCAGCAGGAAGGGCATTTGATTGGAAATCACAGTTATTGCCATATTCCGCTGACAAAAGCGAAGGAGGAGACAGTCTGTGAAGCGGTGGAGAAAACGGAGGAGATCATCCAGTCGGTCACCGGCGAGAGACCGCAATATCTGCGGCCACCCTATGGAGATTGGAACGAGAATCTGGAATGCCGCCTGGATCTGACTACGGTATTCTGGTCCGTCGATTCTCTGGACTGGAAATTAAAGGAGGCGGGAAAAATCGTGGATTATGTGGAAAAGAAGATTCGCGATGGGGATATCATCCTGATGCATGATATTTTTCCGACATCCGTGGAGGCGGCCCTGGAACTGGTGGACCGGCTGCAGGCGAAGGGATACCAGTTTGTCACCGTGGAAGAATTGTTAATTGATTGACGTTTTGCAGACTTTCCGTGTTCAAGTTGACATTCCTTTAACTGGAAGATATACTGGAAAGGAAAAACGGCAGAACGAGGTATTTTATGGATTTATTTGATTATATGAGAAGCGCCACCCAGGAGAAGGAATCGCCGCTGGCATCCCGTATGCGTCCGCGGACCTTGGATGAGGTGGTGGGCCAGAAGCATATTATAGGGAAAGACAAACTGCTATATCGGGCGATCCGGGCAGATCAGCTAGGCTCTCTTATTTTTTACGGGCCGCCGGGGACGGGCAAGACAACTCTGGCCAAGGTGATTGCCAACACGACCAAAGCAGAATTCCGCCAGATCAATGCCACCGCAGCAGGGAAAAAGGATATGGAAGAAGTGGTAAAGGCGGCGAAGGACTCTTTGGGGATGTACGGCAAAAAAACGATTTTATTTGTGGATGAGATTCATCGTTTTAACAAAAGCCAACAGGACTATCTGCTGCCTTATGTGGAAGACGGAACGCTGATTTTGATTGGCGCGACCACGGAAAACCCATATTTTGAGGTGAATAGCGCCCTTTTGTCGCGTTCCCGCATTTTTGAACTGAAGGGGCTGGAAAAGGAAGAAATAAAAGAATTGCTTTACCGGGCTGTCTCTGACAGGGAAAATGGCATGGGGACTTACGATGTGATTATGGAGGAGGCGGCGGCAGAATTCCTGGCTGACGTGGCGGGAGGGGATGCCCGTGCGGCGCTCAATGCCGTGGAACTGGGAGTGCTGACAACAGAACGGGACCAGGCAGACAATAAGATTCATTTGACGTTGGATGTGGCGCAGGAATGTATTCAGAAACGGGCGATTCGTTATGACAAAGACGGAGACAATCATTATGACACGATTTCTGCCTTTATCAAGAGCATGAGGGGGTCTGATCCGGATGCGGCGATTTATTATCTGGCGCGGATGTTGTATGCGGGAGAGGATATCAAATTTATTGCCCGGCGTATCATGATCTGTGCATCCGAGGATGTGGGAAACGCAGATCCCCGTGCGTTGATGGTGGCGGTCAGTGCAGCACAGGCCGTTGAGAGGATCGGTATGCCAGAGGCTCAGATTATCCTTGCCCAGGCAGTGGCATATGTGGCGACAGCACCCAAAAGCAATGCGGCGGTATGCGCAATCAGCGAGGCGATGGATACCGTAAAGGAACAACGGCATATGCCGGTCCCGGCACATTTGCAGGATTCTCACTACAGGGGTTCGACAGACCTGGGGCGTGGAATTGGCTATCGGTATGCCCATGACTACCCGAATCATTATGTAAAACAGCAATATCTCCCGGATGGTATGGAAGGACAAGTGTTTTATCGTCCCGCGGATAGTGGCTATGAGAAAACAATCCGGGACTTTATGCAGTTTTTGCGCAGTTCAGCACAGGAAAACTGAACTTTTGTGGGGGAGAAACACGATTTTAAAAAGTGTGACATAAAAATTTAGAAAAACTACTTTCTTTTTTAGAGAAGTCGTTATATAATATCCATATACGGGGTGGGGGATGTTGCTTGCATTCCCCCATCCGTAATCTGTCGTCAGAATTTTCTAGGATCATTTATTACCCCAAAGCAATAATTGATTGAGCGGGCAAAATGGACAGTGTCCGCAACAGGAACGAATAAGAGAGTGTTTATTGTGGAGAAATGGAGAAGACATAGTATGAGAGAAAAATTGCAGACATTACCATTGGCGGAACTTAAGAAACTGGCAAAGTCCCAGGGGATTAAGGGTTCAAGCGCCATGCGGAAACCGGAATTGATTGATGCTTTGTGTGCGGCAGCGGAACAGGAGGAAATCTTAAAAACCGTGGTGGCGCCGCCGGCTCCGAAACCGCAGCCGCAGCCGGAGGGAAAGAGTGAGGAACGCAGTGCAGGAAAGCCGCCGGTGCGTCCGGCAAGGGAAAGCCGCCAGGCAGAATCGCTGACCCCGCAGGAGGTCGCAGAACTTGACAGCGGAATCGGCGCGAACGGTATTTTGGAAGTGATGCCGGACGGTTTCGGATTTATCCGGTGTGAGAATTTCCTGCCGGGAGAGAACGATGTTTATGTGGCGCCATCCCAGATTCGCCGGTTTAATCTGAAAACAGGAGATATCATCGTGGGGAACCGGAGGGTAAAAACAGCGGCAGAGAAATTCGCGGCCCTTCTATATATTAAGAATGTGAATGGCTATCCGATCAGTGTGATCGAAAAACGGCCGAATTTTGAGAATCTGACGCCGATATTTCCGAATGAGCGGCTGCATATGGAGACGGTGAATAAGACGACGACTGCCATGCGGGTGCTGGATTTGCTTTCTCCGATCGGAAAGGGGCAGCGCGGTATGATCGTATCTCCTCCAAAAGCGGGTAAGACTACGTTGTTAAAACAGGTGGCACAGGCGATCACTACCAATCATCCGGATATGCATCTGATCATCCTGCTGATTGATGAACGGCCGGAGGAAGTTACGGATATCAAGGAGTCGGTAATCGGGGAGAATGTCGAGGTGATTTATTCAACCTTCGATGAATTGCCGGACCGCCACAAACGGGTATCTGAGATGGTGATTGAACGGGCAAAGCGTTTGGTGGAACATAAGCGGGATGTGATTATCCTCTTAGACAGCATTACCCGTCTGGCAAGGGCCTATAACCTGGTGGTGCCGCCCAGCGGCCGTACGTTATCCGGCGGTCTGGACCCGGCAGCGCTGCATATGCCCAAACGTTTCTTTGGCGCGGCAAGAAATATGCGGGAGGGCGGCAGCCTGACGATTCTGGCGACGGCGCTGGTGGACACCGGCAGCCGGATGGATGACGTGATTTATGAGGAATTTAAGGGCACCGGCAATATGGAACTTGTTTTGGACCGTAAGCTTTCCGAAAAGAGGATTTTCCCTGCAATCGATATCCTGAAGTCCGGAACGAGACGGGATGATCTGCTTCTTTCTCCGGAGGAGGCGGAAGCTGTGGATACGATCCGCAAGGCGACGACTGCCATGAAGCCGGAAGAAATTGTGGAGAAGGTGCTGGATCTGTTTACTAAGACCAGAAATAACCGGGAATTTGTGGAAAACGCCAAGAGATTGCGTGTATATTGATGAATTTTATCTTGCAAATAATATCGCTTTATGATATACTTACAACGCTGTTTATAGACGTGGGGTGATTTTAACGGTACGAGAGAGACTGTTAGATGATCACAGGACTATATAATTGAAAAGTGAAGAGGTGAAAATCATGAAAGAGGGTATCCATCCCGCCTATTATCAGGCAAAGGTAACCTGCAACTGCGGCAATGAGTTCGTAACCGGTTCCACCAAGAAGGAGATTCACGTGGAGATTTGTTCCAAGTGCCATGCTTTCTACACCGGTCAGCAGAAGACGGCGGCAGCCCGCGGCCGTATCGATAAGTTTAACAGAAAGTACGGCATCAACGCATAAGAGCAGTGAGAGCGCGAAGTAAGGTTGAGATTAAGTGGAGACACTTTGGCTCAACCTTCTTTTCTTTTATTTTACAAAAACAGAAAGGGGCTTTTCATGAAATATTCCGGAATCGGCGGGCAGGCCGTCATAGAAGGAATTATGATGAAGAATAAACAAGAGTATGCCACAGCGGTGCGCAAACCGGACGGGGAGATTGAAGTAAAAAAGGATATTTATGTCAGTATGAGCGAAAAAGTCAGGTTCTGTTCGCTGCCGTTTGTCCGGGGAGTGTTCAGCTTTATCGATTCCATGGTGTTGGGAATGCGGACGCTGAGTTTTTCGGCCGGTTTTTTTGAGGATGATGAAGATTCGGAGCCGGGAAAGTTTGAACTGTGGCTGGACCGGGTGTTTGGGGAAAAGGTAGAAAAGGTATTGATGGCCTTTGTGATGGTGTTTTCGGTGGTGATGGCGATTGCAATTTTTATGGTATTGCCGCTGCTGATCGCCAATGTGTTTCGCAGATTTATTGAATCGGCAACCGTGATGGCGGTACTGGAAGGGTGCATCCGGATTGCGATATTTGTGGCATATATCAAGCTGATTTCCCGGATGGAGGATATCCGCCGTACTTTTATGTACCATGGGGCAGAGCATAAATGTATCAATTGCATTGAGCATGGCATGACCCTGAATGTGGAACATGTGCGGCAGAGTTCCAAGCAGCATAAACGTTGCGGAACCAGTTTCCTGATTATTGTAATGGTAATCAGTATTCTGTTTTTTATGGTGATACGTGTGGATACGGTATGGCTGAGGATTGTAAGCCGGATTATCCTGATTCCGGTGATTGCCGGGGTATCTTATGAATTTTTGCGCCTGGCCGGGAGGAGCGATTCGGCCATTGTGAACATTCTTAGCAAGCCGGGGATGTGGATGCAGAACCTGACTACCAGTGAACCGGATGACAGCATGATTGAGGTGGCAATTGCGGCAGTGGAGGCCGTTTTTGACTGGAAAGCGTACCTGCGGGAGAACTTTCCGGAGACAGAGATCCCAGCGGAGCAAAAGACAGATGCGGCGGCCGCAGCCAATATGGGGAAATCCGGGCATGAAGAGCCGGGGACGGTGACGCCATGACGCTGTTTCGGCTGTTGACGGAAGGGACGCGCGCATTGGAGAGGGCCGGAACCCCGAATGCAAAACAGGATGCGCAGCAGCTTTTGCTGGCGGCATTTCACTTGGATATGGTGCATTTTTTGCTAAATCGAATGCAGGAGCTGGAGGACAGCAGCCAGAATCATGCGGCAACGGAACTTTATCGGGAGATGATTGGCCGTCGGCAGCGGCGGTGCCCTTTGCAGCAGATTCTGGGAAGCCAGGAGTTTATGGGAATGCTGTTTTTTGTGAACCGGCATGTGCTGATTCCCCGGCAGGATACGGAGACCTTGGTGGAGCAGGTGCTGGCGGATACCGCGGACTGGGAGGCGGATGCTGCCTCGCAGGAAGAAAGGTGTTTGCTGGATTTATGTACCGGTTCGGGCTGCATTGCAGTCAGCCTGGCGGCCAGAGGCCGATTTTCGTGCGTGACAGCTACGGATATTTCAGAGGAAGCGTTGGAGGTGGCAAGGCGTAATATCGGCGCTTTGCTGCCGGAATGGAGACTCTCGCAGGAAATGCCGGGAAAAAAGGAGAAATGTATTCGGCTTTTTTGCGGGGACTTGTTTGCGGCTTTGCAGGAAGAGGGAGAAAGGTATGACGTGATAACTTCCAATCCGCCTTATATTCCGACGGCGGTGATTGGGACGCTGGAGCCGGAGGTGAAGGACCATGAGCCGATATTGGCTTTGGATGGCGAGGAGGACGGCCTTTCTTACTATCGGAAGATTATAGCGAATGCCGGAGGATATCTAAAAGCGGGCGGACGGATTTACCTGGAGATTGGCTTTGACCAGGGCCCTGCAGTTTGCAGCCTGTTGGAGGAGGCCGGATATCAGGATATCCGGGTGCACAGGGACCTTCCGGGCAAAGACCGGGTAGTTAGCGCCAGATGGCTGAAGGAAAAGGGAAAAAGCACGATCAGGAGGGAAGAAAATGTTTGATCGATTGGATGATATGCTGGTTCACTATGAGGAGATCATGCAGGAATTGAATGAACCGGGAGTGGCGGAGGATCAGACGCGTTTTCGTAAACTGATGAAAGAACAGTCTGACCTGGCTCCGGTGGTGGAGGCCTATCAGGCATATAAGCGGGCAAAGCAGGATATTGAGGACAGCCTGGCTCTTCTGGATGAGGAAAGCGATGAGGAGATGCGGGAGCTGGCAAAGGAGGAACTGTCTGACGCCAAAAAAAGGGTGGAGCTGCTGGAACAGGAACTGAAGATCCTGCTTTTGCCCAAGGACCCGAACGACGAGAAGAATATTATTCTGGAGATTCGTGCCGGCGCCGGCGGCGATGAGGCGGCTTTGTTTGCATCTGAACTGTATCGGATGTACGTAAACTACGCGGAAAGCCAGCGCTGGAAAGTAGAACTGGTCAGCCTGAATGAGAACGGGATCGGCGGCTTCAAGGAAGTGGTCGCTATGGTTACCGGCAAGGGGGCATATTCCCGCATGAAATATGAAAGCGGGGTCCATCGGGTACAGCGGGTGCCGGAAACCGAGTCCGGCGGCCGGATTCACACCTCTACGGCTACCGTGGCGGTGATGCCGGAAGCAGAAGATGTCGATGTGCAGATTGATATGAATGATTGCCGCATCGATGTGATGCGGGCTTCCGGAAACGGCGGGCAGTGCGTGAATACGACAGACTCTGCCGTCCGTCTGACTCATATTCCCACCGGGATTGTGATTTACAGCCAGACGGAGAAATCGCAGCTGCAGAATAAAGAGAAGGCTTTCCGGCTGCTGCGTTCCAAGCTGTACGATCTCGAGATGGAGAAAAAGATGAATGCGGAAGCCGCTGAACGGCGCAGCCAGATAGGCACTGGTGACCGTTCGGAAAAGATCCGCACGTACAATTTCCCTCAAGGCAGAGTGACGGAACATCGGATTAAACTGACGCTTTACAAGATTGATTCGATTATGAATGGGGATATTCAGGAGCTGGTCGACAGTTTGATTGCGGCTGACCAGGCGGCAAAACTGGCGAAAATGGGAGAAGCTGTGTAAAAGTGACGGGTTTGAAAAGCGTTTGCGAAGATTTTATAAAAAATTGTTTCAAAATTTCCATGTTTATGGTAGAATAAGTAATATCTATTACTAAGTCGGTTTTGAATTTGGATGACAGGGGGTATTACGAAATATGGCGATATCCTATAAGAGCAAATTATATGATAGCGAACGTATTTTCACAGTTGCCATCGATTGGCATCAGGACAGACCGATTGAGGGGGTCCTGTATCAGGGTGAGCAGCCGACAGGAGTTTGCTTTTCCGGTTACCAGGAACTGGCGCGGATGATGGAGCAGCATTTTGCCCAGATGCAGTACCCGCGTTCGGTTATGGACAGACGAGGGTTTTTTTCTGCCAGAGGCGATATGGAGAAAAGAGAAGCAGTTCGGGAAACTGCCAGAAGAGACGGCAGGACCGGCACGTATACGATCCGGGTAATGCAGCGGCAGAATGCCAGCTGGCAGGGAAATGTGAAGAAAAACGGCGGGAAACTTTTCGAGTTTTCGAGTTTTTTGCAATTGGTGAATTATCTGGAGGAGGACTTAAGCGGCAGTCCTGGCAAGACGGCGGCTGACGGGAGGGAAGAGTGCCAGCAGCGGGTGGAACGGTGCCTGCGAATCGTAATGAACTGTCCGGAAGTAATGAAGGTGCTGCCGGACACGCTGGTATACCGGTTTTGCGGCGAAGGAAAAAGCCAGACATTTATGATTCGCCCAATGTTTTATGAGCATAATACCTGCCAGGGTACTGTATATTGGAAAGAATATCGCAGGCAGGTCAGCTTCCGGAGCTTTTTGGAACTGATCGGCATAATGGGGAATGCAGTCCGATATTACAGCAGCTGGGATGGACAGGTGGAAGCGATTTGAGAATATTTAGGAGAATCCCCGGCTTGTTATGAGCAGCCGGGGGTTTTTGCATGGTACATTTTAATTTTCAATAGGGGTCACGGCCTGCAGAGAATAGTGGATCACAAGATCCTTGCGCAGATATGCTTTTTTATAATTCCGGATAATTCTTTGCATCACCATCTCCCCATTCTCGTAGGAAGCGGAAGGAAGCAGAATCATATATTGGCTGACGCTGTAGCGGGTATAGACATCCCCGTGGCGAAGGGAAGCGGTGGCCGCGTTGCCCAGATGCCCCATCGCGCGTGCCAGTACAGAAGCTTTGGGCAGGCTTCCGTCTTCCTGGGACAAGGTAAGCAGACCTAGAAAAATGGAATCCCCCGTTCGTGCGATGGCCCGCCGTTCCAGCTGGTAAATGTCACGGAACACCGTGAATTCACAAAAATAGGCGCCGAGAAGCTTTTGCTCTTCCTGCATGGATTTTTGGATCAGGGAAAGGTCGGTGTTGATGCCGTGTTCCCGGTCCTGGATCAGTTTGTACAGATCGGTCATTCGTTTGGAGGGAGTGATTGCGAATTCGTTGTAGAAAGAATCTACCATAACACGATATTGCTCCAGCGCTTTTCGCTGGTGACCGCTGCAAAAGAGAGCATAGATCAAATGATATTGGAAATCCTCGTTATACGCTTCTATGGTAATGGCATGGCGGCATAAACGGATGATGGAATCCCACTGTTCGTTCCTGAGAAGGAGTTCGATTGCCTGCATGGCAGCATGGACAAACAGATTGTGATAGTGGCGGCTGATGGGAATGACCCATGGCTCCCAGGCAGCCTTGGGAAGAAAATCACCTTTGTACAAGGCAAGCGCCTGCAAAAGAAGTTCAAGCTGCCTGCTCTCGGTAAGTCCCGGCTGACAGCTTTGCTGGTAAAAACCCTCAAATTCTGACGTATCCAGGGACAGATCAACTTCCGGATTCCAACAGTAAGAACCACGATTTTGGGAAATCAGCTGTTGTGTGGGACAGTTGAAAGGTTCTAATAGTTTGCGGGTACGAAATATCAATGTCTTCAGGGCATTGGCCGGGTTGACATTGTTGTCTTCGGACCAGATGATGCCGACCAGTTCATCGGAGGGAATCTCCCGGTTATGGTAATAAACCAGGTATTCAAGGATCGTCCAGGGTTTTTTGGCTTGTTGGACTTTGCTGGTGATGGAAATGTCCCCGATGGTGAGACGAAAGTCGCCGAACATCTGAACCTGCGCTGATAAATTTTTCATAGAAATCACCATTCTTTTCTTGAATCTGTGCATTGCCAAAAGAGGGCAGTACGAATAAAACTTTGTTACTTGTGCGTAAAGCTGCTTCCTACCATTCCAATAATAAGCCATAAGGCATAACTATGGCACTATTATAGTAAAAAATGCCAAATAAGTCCAGCGGAAATTATTGCCTTTTAGGATTTTTTTGTTTCTTTTGCAACAATCATGGACAAATCGGAAAAGATTGGTTATAATAAAAACTACATGCAAAATGCGGAGAGGGGTGGGCGTATGCGATATAAAAAAAGCGTATTCAGGAACCTTGCCATGATAACGCAGCTCGGCATTAGTGTTCTGGTTCCCGTCTTTCTGTGCATATTCATTGGATATCAGGTGGATTCCCGATATGGGATGAAGACACTGGTGCCGCTGCTGATTCTGGGAGTGCTGGCAGGCGGGAAGAATGCCTGGCACTTGGCGATGAAGACGCTTGAGCAGGAACGCAGAGAGGATGAAGCACTTTTGCAAAAGCGGCAGAGCCAGGGAGAGCGGGATGGAATCAGCAGGCCGAAGCAGCCGAGCCGGATTCGACAGGAGAAACCGTAAAAATGGTATCGGCCGAAAAAGACGGCAGCCCCGGCAGAAGAAAGAAACAGATGGCAAATAGGGAGGCGAGCAAGAGATGGAATGGCTAAGCAGAGCGACAAAGAGGCTTCTTGTTGAGATGTCCGTCGGCATTGTCTTGTATAATTTGCTGCTGGGTATGCTTGCATGGGTGTTCCTGCCCAGGTTTTCCTATCCGGTGATTCCGGTGCTGGGAGGACTGCTGGCAGGGACAGTCGGAGCCATATTGATGCTGATTCATATGGCGGTGACGACAGAACGGGCACTGGAAAGCCGGAATGAGGGCTATGCCAGCAAAACCACCATTGTCCAGAGCATGATCCGGAAGGTGGTGCTGGTGGCCGCATTGTTTTGCTGCTGGAGAGTGTTTCGGGTGGATCTTCTTGCCATGGTGATTGGCGCCATGGGTATGAAAGCGGGTGCATACCTGCAGCCGCTGATTCACAGGACTTTAACCAGAGGAGACGAACCGCATATGACTGCGGGCGGGGAGGATTCCGGGACGGAAAAACCATGAAGCCGCCATTGTTTGGGCGGGGCAGTTATCTTTAGAAGAAAGGAGGACAATATATGGGGATGCTGATCGCTCATGAGCCGGACTTTATGATACATGGCGTTTTAAAGTATCAGATGTTCGGCCAGGATTTTTGGATTACAACAACGACGGTAGGCATGTGGATCGTCACGCTTCTCATTTTGCTGATTGCAGTGCTTGCCAACCGTACGCTGAGCAAGGCAGGAGACGTACCAGGCACATTTCAGAATGTGCTGGAATATGCTTATGAGATGTTGCAGAAGATGGCGGATGGAATTCTGGCAGGGAATGCGAAGCGATTTGTGAATTATATCGGGACGATTTTCCTGTTTATTCTATTTTGTAACCTGAGCGGGCTTCTGGGGCTTCGCGCTCCTACGGCAGATTACGGTGTGACGTTCCTGCTGGGTATGTTTACATTCTTTATTGTCAACTATCAGGGAATTAAGAACCGTAAGCTGAGACATTTTACCAGCCTGTTTGAGCCGACGCCGATACTGTTCCCGATTAACCTGATCGGAGAACTGGCTAATCCGCTGTCTATTTCCCTGCGTCTGTTTGCGAACCTGCTTTCAGGCGTGATTATCATGGGACTTTGGTACGGGATGATGCCGATCTTTGTCAACATCGGTATTCCGGCGGCGCTTCACGTGTATTGTGATGTGTTTTCAGGCGCGATACAGACTTATGTGTTCTGTATGCTGACCATGGTTTATATCAATGACAAGATGGAGTAATGCTTTTTGGTGCACTCCGCAGGCCGGGGATTCCGGCGATGAAAATGGTAGTTTTTTTAATCACATATTATTTTTAGGAGGAATTTTACTATGAATGGTATCTCAGGACAGGACTTTATCTTTGGTTGTTCCGCAATCGGCGCAGGACTGGCGATGATCGCTGGTATCGGACCTGGTGTTGGGCAGGGTATCGCTGCGGGCCATGGTGCATCTGCCGTAGGCCGTAATCCAGGTGCGAAATCCGACATCACTTCTACCATGCTTCTGGGACAGGCAGTTGCTGAGACCACCGGTCTGTATGGTCTGGTTGTTGCCATTATCCTGATGTTCGTTAAGCCTTTCGGAGCTTAAAGACCGGGAGGGAATAGGGACGAAAGGAGGCTTAAGATTTGGACAGACTGATAGGATTTGATCCACAGCTGCTGCATGATGCGGTGCTGACCGGTATCAACATCTTCATATTGTTCTTCTGTTTATCCTATCTGCTCTTCAATCCGGTGCGTGACGTACTGGAGAGGCGGAAAAAGAAAATCGCTGATGAACTTGCTTCGGCTGCCGACGATATGGCAAATGCCAGCGCTCTGAAAGAGAAGTATGAGGCGAAGCTTAAGAATGTGAACAAAGAAGCGGAAGATATTTTGGAGACGGCAAGGAAAAAGGCCAAGAATCGGGAAGTGGAGATTCTGGATGAGGCGAGGGCGGAAGCATCTCGTATCGTGGAACGTGCCAATCGGGAGATTGAACTGGAAAAGAAGAAAGCGATCGATGATTTGAAGCAGGATGTGGTAAGTATTGCTGCATTGATGGCACAGAAGGCCGTGGGCAGTTCCATTGATATCACGATCCAGAATAATCTGATTGACGAAACTTTGAAAGAAATGGGTGAGAGTACATGGCAAAGCTAGTGTCGAAAGTGTACGGAGATGCGTTGTTTGAGACCGCCATGGAGAAGGACCGGCTGGACGTACTCTATGAAGAGGTAGGTTCTCTGGTTCCCATTTTGGAGAGCAATCCGGAGTTGACGGCACTTCTCAACAATCCGCGGATTGTCAAGGAGGAGAAGGTTTCCATCATCCGCCAGGTTTTTGGAGGCCGGGTGGAGGAGGAATTGATGGGATTTCTGAGCGTAGTGGTCGAGAAAGACCGGCAGAATGACCTGCTTCCGATTTTTGCCTATTTTATCCAGCGGGTAAAAGAGTTCAAGCGGATTGGTACAGTGTCTGTATCCAGTGCGGTGGAATTGAGCGAGGATCAAAAGGCCCGTCTTAAAGAAAAGCTGCTGGCGTCTACGGATTATGTGATGTTCGAGATGAATTATCAGGTAGATCCGTCTCTGATTGGCGGTATGGTGATCCGGATCGGCGATCGGGTGGTGGACAGCAGTATCCGCACACGGCTCTATGAGATGAAGAAGGAGCTGTCGCAGCTGCAGATGGCTTGATTAGAGCGGCAATAAACATTTCAGAAAGGGAAACAGCAAAATGAATTTGAGACCAGAAGAGATCAGTTCGGTTATTAAAGAACAGATTCAGAAATATTCTACCAAGCTGGAAGTCT
>CAMSTY010000070.1 GCA_947063875.1 uncultured bacterium | reverse complement strand
GGGCACCAGCATTACAGCACAACCATTGATATCTATACCCATGTGTCGGAGAGCAAATATCAGGAAGAAGCTGGGGAAATTGGGAGGGCGATGGAACCGGAAGAAATGGGAAATGAAGAGGCGGAACAGGAGTTACGTTTCGGAATGGGGCAGACACTTGGATGAGGATAGGGAGATGGATTGCTTTTGGGGATTATTCAAAATTGATAGATTATTGGAATTCATGCAATGGATGATAAACTAAAGACTGACAGTATAAAACTATAGCAGATTGGTGCAAAATTCAAGAACATAATGAGGTAGAAAGACTGCACCAAGTTGGTGCAGAAATATCATTTCCCTCTTTTTTCGGTTTTGTGCCCTGGCGTTATGCACAAATTAATTGAAAACGCTGTATGCGGTGGTAAAATATGACTAGAAACTAAGATACGGATATTTGTTTGTAAAGGAGGCGAGACAATGGCTATGTCAAGTATACTGACCAATGTAAAGATTGTTGATACTAAAAAAATTGAATCCTTCATCAAAGCACTTGACGCTTCGGCAGATGATCCCAAAAGAGAGCCATCCACTTCGGTAAGCCGCCAGATGACGAATATTGATGAGATACGAAGACTCATGGCAAAGAAGGTTCTGATGAGATGAAAGAATACACATTAGTTAATATACGGCTATGTGTAACCTGAGTAAAGGTGTGGAAGAGAAAGGGATTGCGATTGGGCTGGAGCAGGGTTTGGAGCGCGGCATAGAACGTGGTTTGGAGATAGGAACACTAAATGCAATCCGAAATTTGATGGAAACTTTGAAGCTAACTGCTGAACAGGCAATGGAAGCGTTGAAAGTACCGGAGGAGGATAAGGTTAAGTATGCGGGGATGCTGAAGAATTAATTTTTTGATATTATTTTGAAATAGTGGAAAGATTTGCTTTTTATCTTTTTAAGAATCTATTCTGCAATGATGGGAAAGGATGACGAAGCGATGATGAAACCAGTAGTCAGTAAGTCTTTTAATCTGGAGGACATTCGGAAGATACGAGAGTATAATTCTCTGCGTCATGTTCAGATGGATCCGGAAGAAATCATTGAGGATATCCGTAAGGGTGCGGAAATCATATTGGAGAAAATCCGGCAAAGTGAAACCTGTTGTAAATACCAGGTGTGAAGATTTTGAGGGGGCAAGTGGTAGTTGCAAATTTTGCGACTACCACTCAGCATGGTGCTATAGTCGGAAAAACTCAAACACATATGATGGAATACTATAATCTGGATGTTGTATAAAATCTAGGAGCGGCATTGCTTTCCGAAAAAGGCAGGAATTTGCTGGATGAATAGACAGGGTAGACAGGAAGCTGGTTCTGCCGGAGCGTAAGGTTCTGGTGTGTGGCGAATGAGTGATACCAGGGTGCCGGTTCCATGCGTATGGAACGGTTTTGTGGCGTGAGTGTTCCTGAGTATTCTTAGAGGGAAGTATATTTCCGGTAGAGAGGATCTGGTCGGGTAGCTGAATCTAGGCCGGAGGAAATGGAGATGATGATTACTGTAATTTTGAATTGTTTGAAATGATTGTCAGATATGCAGTGGAGAATAGAGTGCTGATGCAAATAAATTGATAAAAACAAGAAAAATAGCTTAAAAGCACTCAAATTTATGATACGTCTTGTAGCAAATAATATGAGATTTTTTTGCGTGCCTGCTTAGCGGTGCACGTTTCCAACGGATGTAAATCTCGAATCCGCCCGGTAGTGGGAAGGCTATAGCCGAAAGCAAGGGTGTCCACTGTGGGATGGGATCTGAAAGAAGCTGATGTGGGGAATATACTAACCTACGGGCAAATCTCTGATTTGACAAACAGAAATTATATAAGAGATTAAGCATAAGGGTAAGACTGCAGGACAAGTTGAAACTCAATAACTACACGGAATCATGCATGATAAATGTGACAGATGGATGGAGAACTTGAAAGTCCGAAACAAAATACTAAAACAATATGTGAATGTGAATACGGTAATATCATTTGAGTGAGCTTTCATTGATATGTTAACTTATATATGGTAAGATTTTGGAAAAAAGAAAATTTGGAAAACCTGTATGGTGCGTAATTAATACTGTAAATCAGATTTATAAAAGGGGACTGGTATGGCATACGAAGCAGGCGGACGGGCAGATAAATCAGGAAATCGTTTTGAGTATAATTGGACAATCAACAAAATGTTGGATGTCCTGAATGAAAAAATACAGTATCTTACCATAGAAGCAGTCGGAGACGACGAGCGGGGAGTGGATTTATGGATTGGAAATAAGGATGGAACTCGTGAAGGGCAGCAATGCAAAGGGCGGTGCCGCAATAATGAATATTGGACATATGGGGAGGTGAACGAAAAAGGAATCTGGGATAACTGGAAGGTTCAGCTTGAGAATAGCAAAGCAAATATGGTTTCTCTAGTTTCGCCGCTTGCATTTAATGTATTGGAAGACATAACCCAGATGGCGAGGAATACAGACACCGCAAAGCCGAGAGATTTTTACGAATATCAGATAAGGAAGTCAGGAAAAAAGACGGTAAAGTTTTTTCATCACTACTGTGATGCAATGGGTATAAATCCTGCTGAAGAGAGGGGCATAGCAACGGCGATTGACTATATGTCAAGAACGTTTTATCGAAACCCTGGCAACTTTGGATTGAGAGAAATTCTTCTACAAAGAATTGAACTATTATTTGTTGGCGATGCGGAAGAGATTTTTTCAAAGCTCCTCAAGTTTGTTCTCCTAGAGGACATTTGGGGAAAGAAGATAGATGCATTGATGATTACAGATTACTGTAAGGATACGGGTATTGTCTTTCGGGATTTGGCAAGGGATGAGAGAATACTTCCAGTTATATTGAACTTAAACGAAGAATATCAATCCGTATTCATAAAGTTTCAGAGTGGCTATATTATCCGGAATGAGGCAAAAAGCTGCTGGCAGTGGATATTGGATGGAAAGTCAGTAATCATCCATGGACATGCAGGTATGGGAAAAAGTGGATGCATAGAAAACATTATTCAATTCTGTAAGGAATCGGAGACCTTGTATCTGGCTGTCAAGCTGGACAAAAGAATACCACATGAAACTGCAGAAAGATGGGGGCAAAGTATGGGATTGCCAGCATCTGTTTCGCATTGCTTGAATGCTGTGTCGTGTGATAAAAGGGCAGTCCTTATTTTCGACCAGTTGGATGCTTTGCGATGGACGCAGGCACATTCGAGCGAGTCTCTTGCCATATGCAGAAAAATAATACGGGAAGTTGAGCAGATGAATCAGGAGCGCAGGCATAAGATCTCAATTGTTGTGGTATGCCGCACATACGATTTGGAAAATGACAATAACATACAAGGGATATTTGAAGATTCGGCGAGGCGGGGCTGCATGGTAGAGTGGGCAAGGATCCGGGTGGATAAATTGAGTCAGGGAGAGGTGGAAAAGGTTGTTGGTTCCATTTATAAATCCCTATCTCCAAAGACAAGGGATTTGTTGTCAACGGCGAGTAATCTGTATATATGGGAGCACCTGGATGTCAACCAGGAAGTTGAAATATGTACAAAACAGCAGCTTGTGCGAGAATGGTGGGGACAGCTAAAGAGCAAGGCTGATAGGAATGGCTTCGATTCAGATAAATTGGAAAAGATAAAGGACAACTTCATAAAGTACTGTGACAGAAGCGGGAAGATGTATGCAAGCTGTTCCCGGCTGAACATGCCAGAGGATTACAGGAATTTTCTGCAGTCGAATGGATTTTTTGTACTAATGGGTGATAAGGTGTCATTGGTGCATCAATCCATTTTGGATTGTTTTTTTGCGGAGCATATGTTGGATCAGTTTTATGATGATGTCAGCCTTTCAGATATTATAGGCGAAAAGGACAGACAGACTCCGGGCAGGCGATATCAGGTACAGATGTTCTTGCAGCTTTTGCTGGAAGATTCAGAAGAGGATTTTTTAGCTGTCGGGGAAAGACTATTAGAATTAACGGATGTGCGGTACAATGTGAAATATGTGTTTATAGAAATCCTCTCCCAGATAACAGAACCGGATAAGAAAGTGTTCAAGTTTGTCCGAAGATTCCTGTGGGATGATAGATGGGGAAAACACTTTAGGAGCATAGTGGTTTTAGGGAAGCAGGCATATGTAAGAAAACTTCGTGAGTGTGGTGACCTGGATATATGGATGCAGTATGAAGATAAATATAGCTATGTAACAGGGCTGTTTCGCAGTATTATTCCGAACTGCAACGTGGAAGATATAGCATTTTTACAGAAGTATGTATTAGATCCAGATAAAGCAGATGAATGGATAAAATGTCTGGTAAGGGATATCCATGAAGGCAGTGAGGCCTTTTTTGAACTAAAATTAAGCTATTACAGACAATTCCCTCAGTCCTTTAAGCAATATAAGAATATTCTGCTGGGAGAAAAAATAAAGGATTTGCGTTCAGTTCAATTAGTGGCATTGATGCTGGAACAACACGTGGACGAAGGGTACGATAACCTTTATCGTTATGATGAAGTCTGTGTATCAGAAGATGCAAATATCTTCAAAACACAATATAAAAATATCCTTGAAATATTGATGCCCTTTATACCGATGGAGGATCAGGGTGTTTTTTCTAGGTGGTCTGCAAGATATTCCGGCAAACACAGTTTGGAAAGGGTATGTATTCAGATTATAAAAAGTGCGAATAGGCATTTTGCCCAAAATGAGCCTGAGTTATTTCTGTCAAAGGTTTCGTGCTATATAGGTACAGGGGTTCCTCTGCATAATGAATTGATACTGGATTCCTTTCAGTATCTGCCGGATTTATATGCAGATTATATTTTGGAATATATGTGTGGTGATTTTGAAGAGAGAATATTTGAATGTACAAGCGGAAATGGGGATAAACTGCTGCTTGCAAAGGCAGTGCTTGAAAAAAATGCCGTGATTTGTTCAGATGAAGCATATTCTGAATTGGAGTTTTGTATCATCCATTATAAGACACCGGATGCAAAAGAACGATTATATCGCAGGATAGAATATAACAAAACAAAAAAGAAAGGGGATTTGAGAGCATACTGCAAGTTCTGTGGGGATCTGCAAAATGATTTGCTGGGAATTCTACCATTAGACCGTATGGGAAAAGAGGCTAAAGAATTAAAAACGGTTTTTGGTAGATCATACGAAAATGATTCAATATATCAATATAATGCAGATTGTAAGGGCGGGGGTGTCAATTCCCCAATTGCCGGAAAAAAACTGAACTTTAATGACTGGAAAAGAATACTTTTGAATAACGAACTGCCCTCAAGGAAATTCGGGGAATTTAAAGAAAAGAACGGGAGGTATATAGATAATTCCCTTGAAGCATTTGCATTAGAATTTCAAAAGGCAGTTTCAGACGCCCCAGTTGAATTTTTACAAAATATTCTGAAAATGGAGGAAGAGATAAATGCAGTTTTTGTCAGAGCATTGGCCAGAGGGATTGCTTATAGCAATAAACATGATGAAGTTGACAATGGCAGCATAGAAGAACTGTTTTTGAAGTACCCTTATGATTATGGGACAGGGGTAGCATTGGAATACTGCGAGATTATAGAAAGGAAACAGGATATTCTTTGGTCTGAATCTACTTTGGACATGCTGTGCAGCATCATCCATAGGCGTAGAGAGTTTATTCAGGATAAATCAGCAGAGGATGCCGAGGCTTCGAAAGAGACCGTAGAAAAAGCGGAAAGTAAAATGCTATATTCTGTTGTAGGGGTTGCTGTTCAGGCAATAGGAGGCATATTGTTCGGAAATAGAAGTGCACTGGAACAATTTAAGGCACCATTTGATGAATTGGTGGATGATGTTGATTTTGTATCGAGATATGCATGTGTCTATGCCTTATGGACAGCTTACCATATTGACAGGGGCTGGGCGATAGCTAGGATTAGGAGAATGTTTCTTTCAAACTTTCGGTTGGCAGGTATTTCAGATAGGGGAATCCATTTTGCCCTGTATAACGAAGATAAAGAAATTGTCCAGAATGTGTTAAGGAATGGATTCTGTTCTGATGATGGTGTCCTAAAAGAAAGATGTGGTGAATCCATTGCTGAAATGTATCTCATTTATGATGATTTTGATGATATATTTGATTCCTTTCCATTATTGGATGAACAACAGAAAAAAGCCATGGTCGGAATGCTTATAGTATATCTTGGAATTGATAAATATCATGAAAAAGCGAAAAAAGAATTAAGCCATATTCTTGAATATAATGACGAGAAACTAATCGATTCATGGTCTGGTTTATTCTATAAAAACAGGATATGCCTATCGCAGGACAGAGATTTTCTGATGCAACTAATGACATCAGAACTGGGGGCTAAGATGATGTTTGCATTTGAAAAATACATAAGTAAGCATGGCAGTTTATTGGATTATTCAGACATAATCCTTAAAATGGCTTACTATATTTTAGAAGATGCAGATATAACCAGGCAGGACAGGTGGTTGATTGAAAGAGATTTGATAAAATTAGTCTGGGGGCTTTATGATGAAGCTAATTCTGAAGAGGATAAGGATGAAGATATTTCCTCAAGGTGTTTGGATATTTGGGATTTGATGTTTGAGAAGCAGATTGGAGAGACACAGGAATTGACTAGAAAGATGATGGAATTATAAATGAGGTAAAATTTAGAATCATATGGAAGCAGCTAGGGTATGGGAGGATTTTTAGCTGTCTTTCGATACGATTAGAGCCTTTTGATCTGCAGATTGGGAATGGATAGGATGAAGGTAATCGGAGAGAAGGAACTACAGAGTCTTCTCTCCGATTTTTCATCTCCATTAAACGAAAAGTCGAAAGAATTAAACTGAGGTACAGTAAGCATTTCAGGGAATCCAGACACCTATGGATGTTGCCTCTTATTGATAATATCAGATTAGAGGAGATTAAAAAGCAACTGCCTACAGAGAAAGAGATCCAAAGGCGTATTGAATTAGCAGAAGAAGAATTTAATTTGAATAGAAAGAAGCAGAATAGATGATATTGGATAGTATACGACAGATGGGATGAAAACTTCGCTTGTTTCTTCTGTATATAGAAGAAACAGCATTTTACCAACTTCCAAAACAGATTTACCAATTTTTAAAACCATTGGATTTAGGAAAGAAAATAAGAGGCAAAAATTCTTTACCATCTCAAAAACTGGTAAACCCAAAACAGCTCCCATCTCAATCCCGCATAAATCCAGCATTCCGTCTAAAAGTTCGCAAAACAGATGGGAATGTAAGCCCAAAATGGGAGGTTCCAACCATAACGTATCATAAGTTATTAAAGAGCGCCAGAAGCCGATAAAATCAAATGTTTACGGTTAGAGGGAAGTAATTTCAGATTAGGCGGTATAGCCCCGATTGGTAGTGTAAAAGGAGCTGCGTCTAGGGACACAGCTTTCTTTGTATTACGCTTTTTTTCTACGGTTACGCTGGATGGTCGCGCTTTTAAAGGCCTTCATCATTGCAGGCGACAATTCTTCACAATCTTCATCAAAGACGATAGGGTGTTTCTTGGCTTCTTCAATTTCTTTAAGCTGTTCGTTTGTTAATTTTTGACCAGGTTCAATAGTTAATGTCTTGATCATAATAAAGTCTCCTCTCTGAGATAGTAGCAAGCCTTGCTGAAATCAATCGAATAGCTTCTTTGCGTTCAGTGAAAACAACAAACAATATATCTCCCACTTTTCCTAAGGCAATGTATCTGTCTTCTTCTAAACTATGCTCGAAATCATACATTTCAATGTATTCGGGGTCATCAAAAACATGTGCAGCAGTTTCAAAGGATATTTGATGTTTTCTTTTATTTAGAGTGTTTTTTTCTTCATCCCACTCAAATTTCATTTGTGATTTTCCTTCTATATTTGGGTATTTTGGATAGATACATAAAATTTTCTTATTTATCATAATATCATTGAATGAAGGTTATTGCAAGTTGCAAAGTACTTTTTTCTTTTTTCTTCTAGAAAATATGTGATTGACACTTAGAATACTCTATGGTATGCTATAAAAAACAGAACATATGTTTGCAAATACCGGCGAGAATATGAATTAGACCTTTATGGATATTGTTAATACATTTCGTTGGTATATTACTGGAAATAAATACATGGATGCCTGTTACATAGAGTTTAGATATAGAATTAAAAGGGATGAGACTTGTTGTTTGATAGGAAAAGGCAGGTTTGAGAGGATATCATATGGCAGTAGAGAATGGTGAGTGGGTTATGCATGGACTGGACTGGGACAGTCCTTATCGAATCCGCAGTTACCAGGAGCTGATTGACTGGATTAATGAGGTGGGATTCCTTCCGTTGTTTAGAAATGAGATTGAGGGTTTTTCGGCGGAAGAGCATACGTCTCCACGGTTTTGGTGGACAGGAGACAGGGAGCAGGACCCTTGGGAATGGCGGGAGATCATTGCAAGGACGGGCACGGTGGCTTATGGGAAGTTTTTTAACAAAAAGGCGGGATTTATTTCCAAGAAATGGTTTCCGTATTTTGCCAATTACAGAAGGCAGGGGTATGATTTTGACAGCCGGTGGGAAGATGAACTGGCCAGTATCCGTTGTAAGAAGATTATGGGCCAGTTTGAGCAAAATAAGGAACTGTATTCTTTTGAGTTAAAGAAGACTGCGGGATTTGGGAAGAATGGAGAAAAGAATTTTGAAGGTATTGTGACAGAACTGCAGATGCAGACCTATCTTATTCAGAGGGATTTCAGGCGTAAGGTGAATAAAAGGGGCGAAGAATATGGGTGGCCGGTGTCGGTGTATTCTACGCCGGAGAGTCTGTGGGGATATGATGTGGTTTCGGCGGCTTATAAGGAAGAACCAGAGAAATCAAAGGAAAGGATTTTGGGACAGTTTCAACAACATTTTACGAAGGCTGCAAGGAAAGATATGTTAAAGGTACTTGGTTGAGAAGAAAAGTGAATAAGTTAGGTAAAATACTAGAAGTTCCATTTGGGAGGATAATTATGGAAACTTATATTATCGCCATAAAAGACATTCTTGTTATTGTTGTTCCAATAATAGTAGCATATATAAGCTATAGAAGTAATAAGAAAACAGCTCATGATATACATTTGGAATTAGAAAAGAGTTTGAAGGAGAAAGACGCTGATACTACTCAGATGTTGGCTAAAATTAATGCTGAATTAGAAAGCCAAAAACAGATAAGTAGTTGGCAGAACTCTTTGCCCAGGACGGATCAATATGTTGATGAAATTGGTGATATTCGATATGGGAATATTGCTGGTCTTACGGATTTGACACAAAAGGTTTCTTGTTATATAGAACGCAATGATTTACCATTAAAGGAGCTTGAAGATATACATACAATGCTTCTTAAGATAAAACTTCCAATAGATGAACCGGAATTATATCCATTTGAAATTCCGATTTTGATTGATTTTCGTAAACTACTTTATAAAATTGAAAAAATGATAGAGGTCCCGAATTAATATGAGGAAAAGGTGGCCTTAGTGAGACTTTTAGATTTAGACGAATAACGATTTTAAGAGGATATAGTGAGTACCTTTCACTTAGTGGTAATAATTTTAGTATAAAGTAAATTTAAGCTGAAGGAGAAGGAAACCAATGGATGTAATAACCCCAATGGCAGAATCATTATTTAATGATGATATGAAAGATTTGTCTATGGATTTTTTGGAATTAGGATTAGATTCTATAACAGATAATGAAATATTGAGAGAGATACCAATTGTAAAGGCTGTCTGTGCTATAAAAAAACATCTATCGCAATAAAAGAAAAATTCTTGCTGAGGAAATTTTTTAATTTCGTAAAAGCGTTTAATAATTATGATGTTGAAGAAGAAGAGATTAGTAAAAGAAAGAATGCTATCCATAATAATGAGAAATGGGTTTATGATGAGATAGAATTTCTTTCTGTATATCTTGATGATATGGATAGCGTTAAAAAAGCGAAAATATTGGGAAGATTATATAATGAATACCTAAATAGGCGTATTAATTGGGAAAGATTCTGTCTGTTTACTGAAATAGTGAATCGAATGTTTTCCTATGACATGGATATGCTTCTTGGATTTTACAATTATAGTAAGTCCGATAGTTCTAAAGGACTTGGCTTTGATTTAACGTCCTACAATAGATTGGTTGGATTAGGTCTGATTGATAGAGAGATCGATTATGGGCAGGATATGTCTAAATATGGCAGAGTGTTTAGAGAAAAATCCTATGCGTATAGAATTACATATGCAGGAAAAATGATTGGAGAGATCATTAAGCAGCTAAAATAGTATATGGTATTATGATTTTATGGCATTTTGATTATAAAATACAATATATAGAAAATCGAAATTGACAAACACAATATATAGTGTTACAATGAACGTGACATTGATTTCTGTGTGTTCACAAGAACCACACCAAATGCTTTTGTTCCGGTAAAACGCCGGAAGTCAAAATTTCAGGCAAAGAGCCTACATATGTGCAAACCAGGCAGAAAGTCTGCCTGTTAAGTAAGGTATCAGAAATTTTTATGAGTTTCTGGTGCCTTATTTTTTTGCGCCTAAAAGAAAGGGGAGAAGAAATGGAATCAGAGAAATGGTTACAAGAGCTGTTTAACAAGCTCCGGGAACGTTTGGGAGAGGAGTACCAGGTGACAAAAGTAGATAAGCCGGCGCTGAACTCTGCGGGAAAAGTCCAGATCGGCATTGTGAAAAACGGGGAGCGTACTGGGATTCTCCTGAATTTGGGGCCAGGAAAGGTACAGCGGCTTAAGACTGGAATCGGCCTTAAGGAAGAGGCTGGTTTCCTTGTGGAAAGATACTTGGAAAAGCGGAGCGCACTGCGCAGGGAACTGCTGGCTGGCGAATGGTTTGAGAGGATGAAGGAACGGATCGTCTATGCCCTGGAGAGGAGGGAAGGAAATGAGGAGGCCCTGAAGCATATTCCCTGGGAGCCTTACCTGGATATGGCAATCGTATTTTACCTTGTGGAGACACCGGGAGGAGATACCAATTACCGTGTGATCAGCAATCATGACCCGGAAGTGTGGAAGGTAAGCAAGGAGGAGATCTTTCAGATCGCCAAAGAAAATACACCCAGGCTTGGTGTGCCTCTACTCCTGACCCCGGAGGACGCGGTTGGGGAGAATAAAGAGGGAGAGGAAGAATCCTTAAGGGATATGGAAGGGTATCTGCTGGAATATACCCAGATGGGTGTATCAGCCTTTGTTCTCACCAATCAGTATGGGTTTTATGGGGCTTCCGTGATATTGTATGACGGCCTTTTGGAACGGATTGCCAGGGTGTGGAGGGATGATGTCCTTGTGATTCCAGGCAGTATCAATGAGGTGATGATCGTTCCCGCCGGTGGAAGCATAAAGACCATACAGCAGTGGAGGAAGATTATTAAGGAAATGAATCAGGGGGAAACTCAAAAAGAGATGGCACTGTCGGACAGTGTATATTTTTATGACCATAAGAAGGGGAAGCTGTGCATTGCAACCGATGACTACAAGATGATTTTTGATTAGAGAGGGTGCTTTGGACATATTCCAAACCTTGGGATATGTCCTTCAAAAACCATATCAAACCAAAGAAAGGAAGGGAAAACGAATGAAGCGTGAGGCAAGATGGGAGAACTCAGGAAGAGACGGGCTGTCTTTACAGAAGATCATGGAAATGTATGAGGACGGTTATGAGTTCGTTGTCCAGGCAGGCCATGTGGTTGCGGTACTGGTGGACTTTTAAGCGGAGGGCATGGCATGAATTATCAGGATGATCTTTCGGCGGCTTTTTCGGAAAAGGAGGGATTCCTGGAGTTTTTGGACGGAATCGAAGAGCGTGGGTGCTGGAGAGTGTTTCCCACCAATGAGATCCAGGTGTTTTCTCTGGCCGAATCCCCGGAACTCTGCCGGGAGGTTGAGGCAGAAAGGGAAGGGGCGGATATCTTACAGGATACCAGGGCCAACACGGGGCTACTTTTAAAGGTGGGGGAGGAACATTATCCCTTAGGTGCAACGGCCATTAAGACCTTGGAGAACCGTGCCCGCATTTCCGGGTATGCCCTTCAGGATTTAGGCAGAGGGAAGCTGGCGAGAGTGTTAAATGACTGCCTGGAGGTGACAAAAGGAAATGCCCTGGTGCGGATTCATGAGGGAAAGGCAAGAGCGGTCCACGGCGGGGGCAAGAGCGATTATGCTGTGCTGCCTATGCCGGAGCTGTTTGAGGCTTCGGCAATCCACATGGAGGAGCAGTATGAAAGGGTCCGGTTTCTTTCCGGATATTTTGACCACTGGCTGGTGACGGCTTCCTGGGAGATTCAGGACAGCCGGCTCCTGGACACTTACCGGGACATGCTTTTGCAGTATGGACAGGTGGCGGAGCCGGAATTGTCGGCGCAGATCAAGGTGCATTCGTCTGATGTGGGAGTCAGCGGGGCCAACATTTTCTATTCCCTGCTTATGGGGAAGGAGAGGAAGCCACTAGTCCTTGGGGATGCGCTAAGGGTGGAGCATTCCGGAGGAGCCAGTCTTGCGGATTTTTCACGGAATTTAAGCCAGGTATTTGCCAGATACCGGGAAGCGGTGGAAGGACTTTCGGGACTGTTTTCGGAGTATCTGACCTACCCGGCAAATGTGATTGCCAGGGTGATGAAAAAGGCAGGTATCGGAGTGGGACTGACGGCCAAGACGGCGGAGCTTTTCAGGGCAGGCCATGGGTTTGGAGGCTGCAACGGATATGAGGTGTACTGCGGAATCTGTGAGTGCATATTTCTGGCCCAGAGCGAAGGGGCAGGCATCCGGGCGCTGACGGATCTGGAGGAAAAGGTGTCACGGTGTCTTGCCTTTCCCTTTAAGGAGTATGACATTCCTGGGGAAGTCCGGTATTAAAAGGATTAATGAGAGCATTTTGGTTCCGGGCTATCTGGGCAGCAGAGAGAAAGAAAAGGAAGATTCAGGAAGTGCTGCGGCTGTCCGCAGGAGTGGAACAGGCGTAGCTGCCTGACTCTGCCGGAAAGGGGGCAAAAGGACATGGCAGGCCGAAACTATGAGCCGGAAGTAGTGGTGGAGGACATCACAAAGCTGACGGAAGAAGAGTGGAAGAAGTACCGTTATCAGGGAATCTGATAAAGAAAGAGGTTGGTGAATTCTGGATACGGAAAGACGGGATCTGCAACTTCCATGCCGGAAAAGGCTACCGAAGAGCCGGGGCCATACCGGGATTCTCCGAAGCTGACCGGGAGACTCTTGTTGGACTACTTAATGATGCAGGATTTATGGCAGAGGATCAGGGGAAATATCTGTATCTCACATGGGTAGTTTAGGAGGAGTGGGTTCTCCAACGACCTGGCAGGTGACGCAGAGGGTTGCCTGCCGTTTCCAGAGTGGGAGGAACGTAATAAGAAAGAACGGAGGGCAAAAGCATGATCGTTTGTCAGCATGAATGACAGAACTACAAAAACCCTGGAAACGGGTATACGGTGGCAGTCTACCGGACAAGGGAGAGGGAGAAGATTGCAATGCCCGCAATCAAGGCGGACCAGGGAAACTGGGTCTCTTTTACGGCAGTGGGCATAGAGCTTCCTGACCTGGAGCATGTGGATATCGAACTGGAAGGAACCTGGGAGGACAAGGAACGGTTCGGTAAGCAGCTAAAAGTAGAAAGTTTCCATGTTCTTCTTCCAAAGACCAGACAGGGAATCAGCAGTTACCTGTCTTCCATGGTAAAAGGAATCGGGCCGGTGCTGGCGGAAAAGATTGTGGACCGATTTGGGGAGAATACTTTTGCGGTTCTTGACAAGGAGCCGGAACGGCTGCTGGAGATTAAGGGAATTACGGAAGCCAGGCTGGAGGCAATCAAAGAATCTTACGGGGAAAGCGGGGAGATCTGGGAATTAATGGCCTACCTTGCGCCCTATAAGGTAACTCCCAAAAAGGCGGAGAAGATCAAGGAGCATTTTGGCCTGGAGGCGGTGGAACTGATCCGGAAGAATCCCTACCGGCTCTGTGAGATTAAGGGCTTTGGGTTTCTCACCGTTGACCCAATCGCAAGGGCCAGCGCCGGGTTTCCGCCGGAGGCGCCGGAACGGGTGAAGGCGGCGGTCCGGTTTGTGCTGGAGGAGGCCCAGAAGGAAGGACATCTGTATTTGGACAGCGGGGCGGTGATTCAAAAGGCGGAACATCTTTTAAATAAGGGCTTCGGGCGGGGGAGAGTGGAGCACTCTGCCATTATCCGGGCCGGAAATGAGATGGTTCTGAAGGAGAAGTCCCTGCAGGCAGACGGAAACGCCATTTTCCTGAATAAGAACCGGGAGGCAGAACAGACAGCGGCCGGGAACCTGGTACGGCTTTTAAGGGAGAGTGGAAACGCTTTTGATGTGGAACGGGAGCTGGAGGAGGTCCAGGCGGAGCTTGGCATTGTGCTGGCTGAGAGGCAGAAGGAAGCGGTGCGCATGGTGTTTCAGTCCCAGGTTTCCATTATCACAGGCGGACCTGGAAAGGGAAAGACAACGGTTCTGGGAGTGATCTTGAAAATATTTGAGAGAAAGGAGCAGGGGAAGCAGGTTCTTCTCTGCGCTCCCACGGGACGGGCCAGGAAACGGCTTTCGGAGAGTACGGGTTATCTGGCCCTTACCATTCACAAGGCCCTGTATCTGACGGGGGAGGATGAGGAACTTCTGGAGGATGAGGTTCCGGGTTTTTTTGTGGGTGTTGCAGACTGGTGCTAAATGGTGTGGTCTGGTATTAAATTTGTGTAGTAATTTGTGTAGTGATTTGTGTAAAACCCGTTACACAAACCCGAATTGCAAACTTTGCATTTGGGGAGATTTGTGTGGTGGCTTTTTCAGTTGTAGATAGTGATGTTAGAGCAAGCAGTAGTAGATATACATAAAGCTTGAAAACGTATTCTGAATTTGTCTAACTATTTATTGGAAAGGGAACTAAATCTTGAGCGATAGTAAAATTAATCTAAAAGGTATGGAATTCCCTTTGCCTTGTCGGTATACAGGTTCAAAAACATATCGTCAATTTCCAGCTTCCTTGCTTCCAGCCGTTTCCGCTCCTTCTCCATCTCCGAAGCGTCCGCCAGATACCGCCACTCCATACGGCTGCTAATCCTCTGATAGAATGATTCCTCGTCTTTCAACGCCATTGCCGCAAGTTCCTGAATGTCCTAATTCTTTCACTGTCAGCATGATCTCGGTCTCGCAGATATATACCAATCGGTTTTCCAAGCAGAAGTACAAATCTTCTGCTTGGACTTCTGTTAGCATATTGTTTTTGAAGCCTTTCAGTCAGAAAACACTGGTATAGGTAAGGCTATTTAAAAGTCCCTCCCAGGCGTCAGGATGCTTAACAAAATGTCATTCCTCTGATTGGAGCAATACGCAATTTCATTCAAGGGAACACATTGAATCATTCTGTCATCCATCCCAATGACAAAATGGCTGCTTGCATACGTTTCCTTTGTTTCAGCCAAGTTCTTGTAATAGCTCCTGTTCTGTTCCGCCGTTGTTCCCGGATTGCCGGTGTAGTGTATGACAACGCCGTTCACCTCGCTCAGCGCAATTCCAGGCCTGGAGTATTCATTGGCCGGCAAGATGTCTTGAACGATCCAATCGGGAATTGTGATCTCTCCAGGAATGGCAGGCGCTATCGGAACAATAGGCGGTTCTGAAAGAGCAGGATCACCAGCCTTCTGCCGCGTTTTTTTCGCCTTGCTCTGACGGATGCATGGCGTTCCCGTACCGTCACGGCTCAAAAATCACCTCCTTCCCGTCCGATTTTAGAATCATGGAAACTTTCTCTCCGTCATAATCAACAGACAGGGCCGGGGCATTTGAAATCTTCAGACTGTGGGCGCCATCCCTGCCGCATAGATAAACGCAGTCGGAATCCATGCGGTTGATAAAGTACAGGCCCTGTCCGGTCAGGCAAAAATCGGAAGCAGCAACATTCCGAAACGGTCTTGCTTTGTGGGTCTTGGTGTCATACGCTGTCAGCAAAGAATTTTCGTTGATGAAGTAGATCGTCCGTCCATCAAACGCTATATTCCCCCTGGTGGGGATGTCCAGCACTTGCGTTCGCTGGATCGTCCTGCTCACTTCCGTAATCCCATCATTCGTAATGAAAAAGAGGCTGTCGTTGTTCAGGAAAAAGCCATAGCAGTATTGCAGAAACATCCAGGTATCCCCCACGGTATAGTCGATTCCCAGCAGGGATCGCCCGCTGTCCGTTATTTTCTCGAAAATAACCTGTTCCTCAAGGGTTTCTGTATGAAGCCGGACGATGGACACCTGAGTAGTTGTGCTGTTGTAGCTGCCGACCCGATCCACATACTGCTCTGTGCGGGAGGCCATATAATAAATGTACGGGGCATCCATATAGACGGCTTTGACGGATTCCCCATCCGAAAAGGCCCCGAACAGCGGAGAGAGGGCCAAATCCGTCAAAGCGCCGGTTGCCCGGTTTTCCAGAGCGTATGTCCGCGTCTGGTCATCGTAGAGCACACGGTAAGTTTCCGACACGCTTTGCGAAGATGAATTGAATATCCCGTTTGCGGATTCTGTGACAGAGCAGCCGGACAGCGGGAGCAGCACCAGCAGGCAGAGCGCGGCAACCCCGCAGCCTCTTACGGGTTTTCTTCCAGACTGCCAGCAGTTTGTGTTTTGCCGCAGGACCCACCATACCATGAGGGCGCAGCACACAGCAGACAGGCCAAGCAGGGCCAGAAGCTCCTGGGAGGAACGCTCCGAAAAAGTCACGATGGGTTCCCCTGTCAGCGAATCCTCCACAGAGGAAGCTCCCTCCAGAAAGCCGGTTGCCAGCATGAACGGCAGGGGCAGCGGCAGGCGATAGCAAATCTGTCTGGATAAGCCGATGTAGGGAATCAAGGTAGATGCCACCCCGATCACCACCGTCAAGGCATATTTCTTCACCAAAACAGAGGTAAAAAGCAGCAAGGCGGCAAGATACACCGAGCCAAAGCAGCGCAGGACAGTCAAAATCAGATACGCGGCCAGCAGGGAAATATTTTTGGTACTGCCCCCGAAACTGGTGATACTCTGAACAGGGTACTCCCCGTGGGGCAGGCCATATTTTATTCCGAAGAAAGCAAAGCGAATCAGGGCCAGCCCTCCGCAGAAAGCGAACACGGCGCAGAGGGTCATCACGACTTTGCTTCTGGCACTCTCGCGGCTCTGGGGCGCCGTCCGCAAAAGCGCGTCCATCTGGCAGCTATATTCTGAGCAAAAAACCGTAGCTGCCAAAATCAAAATGACAAGGAACAGCGGGAAGTCCAGCGTTTGGGCGGAAAACAGCCCCGCCCAGCCGTTTGTTTTCAGAAAGTAACGATTGCCGGTGTTCTCGCAGATATATAAATATTGCTGATACGCGGCTTCAAAGCCATGCTCATGGGCCAACACGGTGCCCGTCTCTGCGATCTGCCGCTCATACTGTTTGGCTGTGATCTGGCCGCTGTAATAGCTTTCCTGGGACCCGGAGCGGATACTGCGGGCCTCCGTGATGGCCTGGGCCTCCTGCTCCAGCCAAGCGGCTTTTTCCTCTGTGTACGCCCCGTCCAGCCGTTCCAGATACCACTCGTATTCCTCACGGTATTCTTCCATCGCGCTGTTCTGCGGTCTGTCGGCTGCAGCCAGCCAAACTGTGCTGACCAGGAGCGCGGCCAGGATATAGCATAGGCCACGCTGGTAAATCATCAGTTTTTTCCATTCATAAGAGAAAACACTCATTTTGCCCTCCGAACACAGCGGTGATAGTTTTCCGCTGACAGAAAATAGATTGCAGCTGCAAGCACAAGGCCCGCGATCAGAGCAAAGCATGTTGCGGCCTGCCAGGTCAGGACGGGGAATCCGCCCAGGTTTACAAACTCCGTTTTGCCCAGGAGAACACGGTTTGTCAGCAGAGAATAAGGGTTCAGCACCTTTGTCCAGACGAAATTGGAGTAGGCGCGGGCGGCTCCGCTGACGGTCAGCGCCATACAGAGGGACAGACCCATGACAAAGGGGAGCAGGGCATTTTTCCAGAACATCGAAACCAACAGCCAGAGCATCCCGATTACCCATGTGCCTGCGCATTTCAGCGCCGCAGACAGGAGCACATACTGAAAAATGCTGATATTGACGGAGCTTTCAGCAAAGTTCGGAATTGCGAATACCGGCAGGGCCAGCCCTTCAAAGGTCTGAAAGGAGGCCGCAAAGCCAATCAGGTCAAGGAGAGAAAACCACAGCGATATCAAGAGCAGAAACA
>CAMSTY010000069.1 GCA_947063875.1 uncultured bacterium | reverse complement strand
TTTACAACAAAAAAACAAAAACAATCACTCTTCACACCAAAAACACATCTTACCAGATGAAGATCGGCAATTTGGATTACCTGCTTCATTTGTACTATGGGCCAACGATCCCGGACGCGGACATGAACTATCAGGTCATGCAGTACGACCGGGGTTTTTCCGGCAATCCATACGAATCCCGAAACACACGAACATTTTCTTTGGATGCCCAGCCTCAGGAATTTTCCACCCAGCAACAGGGGGATTTCCGCACATCCAGCATTGAAGTGGTCAACAGTGACGGAAGCTATTCCTATCACGGAAAGGCTGTGGACTACCGGATTCTTAAAGGAAAATACCAGTTGGACACTCTTCCCTGTGTATTTGCCAATGAAACGGACACTGCCGATACTTTGGAAGTCACGCTCCGGGATTCTGTAAGCAATATAGAAGTAATTCTTCTCTATGGAGTATTTGAAGAGGCAGACATCATTACCCGCGCCGTAAAGGTAATAAACAGCGGGGACAAGCCGGTTCACCTGAAAAAGATTATGTCTGTCTGCCTGGACTTTTTAAATGGGGCAGATTTTGATCTGGTAAGCCTGCCCGGACGTTACGGCCAGGAACGGCAGGTAGAACGGCAGCCTATGACCCACCACATCCATACCATCGGCAGCGTACGCGGCTCCTCCAGCCATCAACAGAATCCTTTCGTGATTCTCTGCGACCGGGAGGCTTCTGAAGATTACGGCAATTGCTATGGCTTTTCCCTGATGTACAGCGGAAACTTTTTGGCAGAAGTGGAACTGGACCAGTATGATCAGCTTCGTCTGGTGATGGGACTGAACCCCAAACAGTTTGTATATGAATTAAAGCCTGGAGAAACATTTGAAGGTCCGGAAGCAGTGATGGCCTTTACCAGGCATGGCTTTACGGCCCTAAGCCATCTGTATCACGATTTCTACCGCACCAATCTTTGCCGCAGTAAATTTGTCAGCGAGGTGCAGCGGCCTGTGCTGATCAACAGCTGGGAAGCCGCCTTCATGGATTTTGATGATGTAAAACTGGTTGAGATTGCCAAAGCCGCCAAGAATATGGGAGTGGATCTACTGGTCATGGATGACGGCTGGTTCGGCAAACGAGACGATGATAACAGTGGCCTGGGCGACTGGTATGTGAATGAAAATAAGATCAAATGCGGTCTGCACAAACTGGTAGAGCAAATCAATAACCTGGATATGAAATTCGGAATCTGGTTTGAACCAGAGATGGTTTCTGAAGACAGCGACCTTTACCGCGCCCATCCTGAATGGACTATGCAGATTCCCGGCAGACATGCGGTACGCAGCCGGAATCAGATGGCTCTGGATATGAGCCGCCCAGAAGTACAAGACTATCTCATTGAAAAGATTAACGCCATTTTGGACAACGCCAATATCTACTATGTAAAATGGGATATCAACCGCTCCTTAGCTGATATCTGGTCCAACCATCTGCCTGCTGAAAAACAAGGAGAGGTCTACCATCGTTATATCCTGGGACTGTATCATGTTATGGACGAGATTATTCTGACCCATCCTGATATTTTATTTGAGGGATGCAGCGGCGGCGGCGGACGCTATGATCCGGCTATGCTCCATTACTATCCTCAATACTGGGTCAGCGACAACAACAACCCCATTGACCGGCTGAAGCTTCACTATGGCACCTCCTTCGTCTATCCGACCTGCACCATGGGCGCCCATATTTCCGACAGCGGAAAATTTGTCCCCTTAGAGACAAAAGCCGTGGTTGCCATGTGCGGCACTTTTGGTTATGAACTGGACGCCACTCATCTTTCCAAAAAAGAACAGAAAATCTGCAAAAATCAGAGCGATCTGTTCCGTAAATACTACCATATTACCTTTAAAGGCGATTTTTACCGCCTGACTAATCCTTTCAAAATGGGAAATATAACTGCCTGGCAGCATGTGACCAAAGATAAGAGTGAATCCCTTTTAAGCGTAGTCGTCACAAATCTGACCTGTAACGGCCCTCAGGAATACATCCGCGCCAAAGGCCTGGACCCTGATTCCATGTATTCCATCAATGACAGCAAAGGACTCCTTTCTGGTTCCGCATTGATGAATGCGGGACTGCCCATTAACCGCGAAGTCCCGGAATACTCGGCATTTCAATTTCATTTAGTGAAAAAAGGCTGATTTTAAAGCAAAAAACCGCCGCCTGGCTGATGTCGTTTCTTACCAAGACTAGTGTACTGACATCGGCAGGCGGCAATTTTACAATATTCGTATTTTATTCCCGTATCTATTCTTTGCTTTCTTTACACAATACCCTGAGCCATCATGGCATCTACAACTTTCTCAAATCCGGCAATATTAGCGCCAGCCACATAATTCCCGGCCACACCATACCGTTTTGCAGCATCGTCTGCCTTAGCAAAAATATTCACCATAATATCCTTCAGCTTCGCATCCACCTCTTCAAACGTCCATGCAAGCCTCTGGCTGTTCTGACTCATCTCCAAAGCAGAAGTAGCTACGCCGCCGGCGTTAGCTGCCTTACCTGGCATAAACAGCATACCGCTCTCCAGGAAGAAATCTGTCGCTTCTCTGGTAGAAGGCATATTTGCACCCTCTGCAACAGCAAAGCAGCCGTTGGCTTTCAGCGCCTTGGCATCCTCCAGATTCAGTTCATTCTGCGTTGCGCAGGGAAGCGCAATGTCGCACTTGATCGTCCAGATCCCTTTGCCTTCCGTATATACGGCAGAAGGCACTGTATTCACATATTCTTTGATTCTGCCGCGGCGAACTTCCTTGATGTCCTTAACCACATCCAGCTTGATTCCATCTTTATCATAAATGTAACCATTAGAATCACTCAGTGCCACAACTTTGGCACCCAGCTGCTGTGCCTTCTCTGTGGCATAGATTGCCACATTACCAGAACCGGAAATCACAACAGTCTTTCCTGCAAGTTCCTTATTGTTCGCTTTCAGCATCTCATCCAGAATATAGACAAGACCATAGCCGGTCGCCTGTGTTCTCACCAGAGAACCGCCATAGTTCAGTCCCTTGCCAGTCAGAACTCCCTCATACAGACCTGTCATTCTCTTGTACTGACCATACAAGAAACCAATTTCACGGGCGCCTACCCCGATATCTCCGGCCGGCACATCCTGGTCAGCACCGATGTATTTGCTCAATTCCGTCATAAAACTCTGGCAGAATGCCATAACCTCACGGTCGGATTTCCCTTTGGGGTCAAAGTTGGAACCACCCTTACCGCCGCCAATGGGCAGACCAGTCAGGGAGTTTTTAAACACCTGTTCAAAACCCAGGAATTTCAGGATACCCTGGTTTACAGACGGATGAAGCCGCAGACCGCCCTTGTACGGACCGATTGCACTGTTAAACTGCACACGATAACCCTTGTTCACCTGTACCTGTCCGTTATCATCTACCCACGGCACACGGAAAGAAATAATTCTCTCCGGCTCTACCATCCTTTCCAAGAGAGCCATCTTGCGGTACTTTTCCTCATTGGCGTCGATTACCAATTTTAAAGAATCCAGCACTTCCTTCACTGCCTGATGAAACTCCGCCTCACCCGGATTCTGTTCCACCACCTTGGCATAAATCTCGTCAACATAAGACATTTTCAGTTCCTCCTTCTTGCACACGATTTTTACTTTCTCGCCCCTGCCATTAATCCGGCAAAAGTATGTCTCCATCGTTATATCTTAGAGATTATAACAATTTAACAAATTAAAGTCAAGAAGTAATGGTTTATGCTTTATTATCTTTCGCAATATCTTAATAATCTAAAGTTTTCCAAAATATATTTGATTTAAAACAACACTTGCAAAAATTTATCTTTTTCTCAAAATCACTATCAAGCATATATTGTCGTATTATTTTGAAAATATCCCAATATCTATCAACTATAGCCGAATATCATGCTATAATTTTATGATTAATTTGCATTTTTCTCATTGTTTTCTTACTTCTTTTATGATATAATAATCACATATTCTTTATTTTTTTATTTGATTCATTTTTTTAACTCATCGATTAAGTTTCAAATGGATTTCCCTGATGTACTCGTGAAGTCTCTTATACGTGATTTTGTGAGATAATTTTTATTAGATGTACACCAATGCCAGAAACGTATGCAAAGCATACGTGGATTCATTTGAGTGAATTTGATGAAAAACCAACCACAATAACAGGTATAAAAAAGGATTTTAAGAGCACATCCTGATAAAAAGGAGGTTGGTAGGGTATGATCAGCAGGCAAATTGACACTTGCCGTCGCCGCACTCCGATACCGATTTCATTTCTTATCTACACTGCAAGCACATTTGATTGTGACATTTACATTCGCTGCAACGATAAGCAGGTAAATGTAAAAAGTTATGATGAGATGATTCGGGATATGTCGGCACGGGCAAAATCATTAGTATTCTTCTTCAACGGTTCTGATGAACTGGCAGCACAGCAGAGAATCGAAAAAATTTTTCAAGGTTGATTCTTACAAATAGCTTCTGCAGAGTACATTCGCATCCTATTTTTATTACATAATAATATTCTGCATTTTTATTCAATTTATTATGATATAGGGGGCAATAAGACCTTTTGACCCCTTTGATTCCGGATTGCTCCGCATTTTGTGCTCACGCAATCCTCAAAAACAGACAGCTGGACATACCAAAATGCCCGGCTGTCTGTCTTCCTTTTATTAAGATTTGTATTATCAGTTATCCTCCGCCTGCTTCTCCGATACTGAGAACACAAAACGCTTTCTGGCCATCTCATCATTGGCCAGATACTCATCATAAGAAGTAATCTTATCAATCAGCTTCCCGCCTACAATCTCCATAATCCGGTTAGCCGTAGTCTGCACAATCTGATGGTCACGAGAGGAAAAAATCAGCACGCCCGAAAACTTCACCAGTCCCGTATTCAGCGCCGTAATCGCTTCCATATCCAGATGGTCCGTAGGCTCGTCAAGCATCAGTACATTCGCACCGGAAATCATCAGTTTGGAAAGCATGCAGCGAACCTTCTCACCTCCGGAAAGCACCCGGACCTTCTTCACACCATCCTCGCCGGCAAATAACATTCTGCCTAGGAATCCCCGCACATAAGTGGCATCCTTCTCCGGGGAATACTGGGTCAGCCAGTCTACAATGGTATCATCATTGTCAAACTCCGCACTGTTATCCTTTGGGAAATAAGACTGAGTTGTAGTCAGCCCCCACTTATAAGATCCCTCATCCGGTTCCATCTCTCCGGCAAGAATCTTAAACAGCACAGTCTTGGCCTGCTCATTCGGACCTACCAGGGCAACCTTATCCTCACGCCCTAATGTAAAAGTCAGGCCATCTAAAACCTTCACCCCGTCAATCGTCTTGGAAAGGTTCTCCACACTGAGCACCTCATTTCCAATCTCACGGAAAGGCCGAAAATCAATGTATGGATACTTTCTGCTGGACGGCTTGATATCATCCAGTTCAATCTTCTCCAGAGCACGCTTTCTGGAAGTCGCCTGCTTGGACTTGGAAGCATTGGCGGAGAATCTCTGAATAAATTCCTGCAGTTCCTTGATCTTCTCCTCCTTTTTGCGGTTTGCCTCCTTCATCTGTTTTACCATAAGCTGGCTGGACTCATACCAGAAGTCATAGTTGCCCGCATAAAGCTGAATCTTCCCATAATCAATATCCGCAATATTGGTACACACCTTATTCAGAAAATACCGGTCATGGGAAACTACAATCACCGTATTTTCAAAATTAATTAAAAATTCCTCCAGCCACGCGATCGCATCCAGATCCAGATGGTTGGTCGGCTCATCCAGAAGAAGTATATCCGGATTGCCAAACAAAGCCTGAGCCAACAGCACCTTCACCTTCAGGGCGCCTGTCAATTCACTCATAACCGTATAGTGGAATTCCGTATCCACTCCCAATCCGTTCAGAAGGTTGGCGGCATCCGACTCTGCCTCCCAGCCATTCATCTCCGCAAATTCTGCTTCCAGATCTGCTGCCTTTATGCCATCCTCATCGGTAAAATCTTCCTTCATGTAAATAGCGTCTTTTTCTTTCATTACCTGATACAGCCTGGGGTTCCCCATAATTACCGTATCCAATACCGAAAATTCATCATATTTAAAATGATCCTGCTGCAGGAAAGACAACCTCTGGCCCTGGGAGATCACCACATCTCCATTGGTCGGTTCCAGCTGCCCGGAGAGGATTTTCAAAAACGTAGATTTGCCGGCACCGTTGGCTCCGATCAGGCCATAACAGTTGCCCTCTGTGAATTTAATATTCACATCCTCAAACAAGGCTTTCTTTCCCACCCTCAATGTGACATTATTCGCACTAATCATATTCAAACCCTCTGTTTTCCTATATTTTCATGTATCTAGATCACTCATTCTATTATACATAAAACTCTTATTTTTTCAAGGCAAATCCTACAACAGATGTTTTCTCAGTTCCACTCCATCCAGAGCGCTTAAGTAAGCAGGCGCAATATCAAACACCGATTTACACCCTCTTTGTCCCTCCTTATGAAGCCGATATGCCGCCCGCGCATAAGCGACCAGAACAGAAGACGTAAACTCCGGATTGGAATCCAGCTTCAGGCTGTACTCAATCACATGATTATGCTCATCCTCCCAGCCGGTCCGTCCGCTACGAACCACAAATCCCCCATGAGGAATTCCGGCATGGTCGCGCCGCAGTTCCTCCTCACTGATAAAATGCACCGTTGTGTCATAATCCGAAAAATAATTAGGCATATTGACAATGGTTTCTCTGATCTTATCCTTGTCCGCTCCCTCTTCAGCCACCACAAAACACTCTCTGGTATGCTTCTGTCTTGTGGTCAGTTCCGGATTGCTGCCGCTGCGCACCGCCTCTAAGGCGCTATCTACCGGAATCGTATATTGTCTGGCATCCTTTACCCCCTCAATCCGTCGGATGGCATCCGAATGTCCCTGGCTGACCCCCTTTCCCCAGAAAGTATAATCCTTCCCGCCCGGCAGAATTGCATTGGCATAGAGCCGGTTTAAAGAAAACATTCCCGGGTCCCATCCAACAGAGATAATCCCTACATGTCCGCTTTCCTTTGCTGCCGCATCCACAGCCTCGAAGTGCTGCAAAATCCTGGCATGGGTATCAAAGCTGTCCACTACATTAAAATACTTTGCCATCTCAGGCGTCTGCTCCGGCAGATCGGTAGCGCTTCCTCCACAGAGAATCATCACGTCAATATCATCTTTTTTCTTAACTGCTTCCTTCGCTGCATATACTTTTGCCCCTTCTGTCAGAACAGATAAATCTGCCGGGTTCCTTCTGGTAAACACTGCTGCAAGTTCCAAATCCGGGTTATGTCTGATGGCACACTCCACCCCTCTTCCCAGATTCCCATATCCTAAAATTCCAATTCTAATAGCCATATTTTTATTCTCCTTTCCCGCAAAACATTCAAAACTTCTTCATAAAATGCTTCTCAACTGTTCCAGGTCCTCTGGCGTGGTAGACCAGCTTGTGGCAAAACGTACGACTGTATGGTTTTCATCTGCCCTTTCCCAAAAACCAAACCTGACCTTCTCCCTCAACCTCTCCATTCTCTCATTTTCTATTAAAATAAACTGCTGATTTGTGGGAGATTCCAAATAAAACGGATATCCCTTTTCCCGGAATATATCTTTAAGCTGTTCTGCCATATCAATGGCATGTCTGCTGATATCAAAATACAGATTATCTGTGAAAAGCGTATCAAACTGAATCCCTAAAAGACGCCCTTTGGCCATCAGGGCACCCTGACGCTTCACCAGATTTACAAAATGTCGTGGTTTGTTGTTTTTTGTAAATACTACTGCTTCCCCACACAAGGCGCCAACCTTTGTTCCTCCAATATAAAACACATCACACAAGCTGGCAATATCCTGAAAAGAAAGATCTGTATTCCTGCTCATCAGACCATATCCAAGTCTTGCCCCATCCATAAACAGAGGAATCTGATACTCCCTGCATACCTCTGCGATATCCGTCAGTTCCTTTTTTGTATACAATGTTCCGTATTCCGTGGGATGAGATAGGTATACCATACCTGGAAAAACCATATGTTCATGGTTTTCATCCTGATAAAACTCCTCTATAAAATGTTTTATGGAAGAAGCCTCCAGCTTTCCGTCTGTCTGGGGTAACTCCAGGACTTTATGTCCGGTATTTTCAATCGCTCCTGCTTCGTGAAGACTTACATGCCCGGTCCTGGCCGCAATAACTCCTTCGTACTTTTGAAGTATGGAAGAAATAATCACAGCGTTTGTCTGGGTTCCTCCCACCAGGAAAAAAACTTCCGCCTCGGAACATCCGCATGCTTTTTTTATCTTTTCACAGGCGCTTTCACAGTAGATATCATTTCCATACCCGGGTAACGCCTCCATATTTGTTTCTGTCAGACGCTGTAAAATTCTTGGATGGGCACCGGTCGTGTAGTCACTTTCAAATGAAAGCATGTTATTTTTCCTCCTTTTTTCCATTTTTAACCCTTCATATATTTCTGTATTATAACAACATTTCCCTCTTTCCTCAATCCTTTTTGCACCAAACGATAATCACCACACATTTCCTCATAAAAATCAAACAATATTCTATGTACAAAATATGAGGTGTTGAGTATGATAAAACAATCAAAAACTTCACGTTAGGAGGATACGTTAATGATCGCACAAAAACCCCCAATGGGCTGGAACTCCTGGAATACTTTTGGGATTAATATCAATGAATCTCTGATTTTTCAGATTGCTGATACTATGGTAGAAAAAGGTTATCGTGACGCTGGATATGAATATCTCATCATTGATGACTGCTGGTCTTTAAAGGAACGGGATGCTTCAGGAAACCTGGTCCCTGATCCGGAGAAATTTCCCAATGGAATGAAAGCTGTGGCAGATTATATCCACAGTAAGGGTCTGAAATTTGGCATGTATTCCTGCGCCGGTATTCTGACCTGTGCCGGTTATCCTTCCAGCTATGACCACGAATTTCAGGACGCTGCTCTCTTCGCTGAATGGGAAATTGATTACCTGAAATACGATTACTGCAATTTCCCCAAAAATGCCGACTGTATCAATCGCTACCAGACCATGAGCATGGCGCTAAAAGCTACGGGAAGAGATATTCTGTTTGCTGCCTGCAACTGGGGTTCTGAAGACTCCTGGAACTGGATGCGTTCCATTGGCGCCCACAGCTATCGCTCCACTGGAGATATTTTTGACAACTTCCGTTCCTTTATCGGAATCTTCCAGTCTCAGCTGGAACATTTGAGCCAATCCGGTCCCTACTGCTTCAACGATATGGACATGCTGACCGTAGGCATGTACAACAAAGGGAACGTAGCTATTGGAAAACCCTGTACAGACAATGAATACCGTATGCAGTTCTCCCTTTGGTGCCTTGCCGGAACTCCCTTGATTATGGGATCTGACATCCGTGATATACCGCCTCAGATGGAAGAACTTCTCTTAAATAAAGAACTGATTGCCATCAATCAGGACCCGGAATGCCGGCCGCCTTACCTGGTAGGAAAAAGAAGCGTCATGGTTCCGGAAGAAGATTCTGATGATACCGTAGAGCCACTGCGCATGGTTAAAGACAAACTGCTCACCTTCATCAAACACCTTTCCGATCAGGAATTCGCGATTGCTTACTACAACCTTCACGAAGAGGAGCAAACCATGAACTGCATTTTTGCGGATGTGGGACTTCCCTATGCCTCCGGATACGGCTTTAATATGACCGACGTATTCACCGGAGAAAATATCGGCATCAAGCGGGACTATCATATCGTCTCCGTTCCCGGACACGACTGCCGCCTGTTCCGCTGCCGTCTGGTGAATTGCACCATGCCGGCAAATAACAGGTAAAACAACCATCACAATTCTGCCTTTCATTTTAAACCTGTGCTCTTTTTGCAGCTAAGATCATTACTGCTGCAAAACAGAGCACATTTTCAAAACGTAAAAAAGGATAACAAGATAATGAAAAACTCTCTGTCACAGACCCAGACACCAACCATACATCACTGCCAAAAGTGCGGCAGTATCCTGGTTCCTGACGAAATTGCCATGACCAAAAAGCTGATTAACCGCGGCACTACCATCTATTACTGTACAGACTGCCTGGCAGAGGCCTTTGATGTAAAAAGAGAAGATATTGAGGCAAAGATTCAATATTTTAAAGAAATCGGATGTACCTTATTTTCCCCGGCACAACCGATGTACAGCCACTCAAATATCTGAATCCTTGTAAGATATTAACAATCTCAAACCAAAAATATTCGGATTAAAAAACCTTTTACTCCATATCCACAACACATTCGATTATTCTTTTTCTTCCTCCTCCATGTTAAAATACAGCCATAAGAAAACGACAGACCTGCTTAATACAAAGCAGAATGGAGGAGGACGTAAAAATGAAAAAGAACAGAATTTTATCTACAGTTTTAGCCGCTGCCCTTTGTACTTCCCTGGCTGCCTGCGGCGGAAGCGCCGGCGGCAGTTCCGGCTCTGACAATTCCAATAATGCCGGCAATTCCGACAGCAACGCCCTTTCCGTATCCATATGGGATAACAACCAGCTTCCCGGCCTGAAATCCATTATGGACGACTTCACAGAAAAAACCGGTATTGCCGTGGAAATCCAGGTCGTTCCCTGGGACCAGTACTGGACACTCCTGGAAGCAGGCGCACAGGGCGGAACTCTGCCGGATGTCTTCTGGATGCATTCCAACTACAGCCAGATGTTTATGCGCAACGATATGCTTCTGGACCTGACCGATCGGATTGCCCAAAGTGATGTGATCAATCCGGATAATTACTATCAGGATATTCTTGGGTTGTATCAATACGATGGCAAAACCTACGCTATCCCCAAAGATTATGATACCATCGCCCTCTGGTACAACAAAACCATGTTTGACGAAGCCGGCATAGCCTATCCGGATGAATCCTGGACCTGGGACACCTTCGCCGAAGCCGCAGCAAAGCTGACAGACAAAGACAACAGCCAATATGGCTTTGCCTCCCCTGCTTCCTATAACCAGGATGGCTACTACAACATAATCTATGATATGGGCGGCTATATTGTCAATGAAGACAAATCCGCTTCCGGCTGGGATTCTCCTGAAACTATCGCTGCTATGAATTGGTGGTACGATAATCTGGTAAATGTCTGCATGCCCACACAGCAGATGATGGGTGAAAATACTACGGATGTACTCTTTGGCTCCGGCCGCTCCGCCATGACCCTTCAGGGTTCCTGGATGGTAAAAGCATTTACAGAAAATGAATATATTGCAGCAAATGCTGATGTAGCAGTTCTTCCCATGGCAAATGACGGCACCAGAAAAACCATCTACAACGGACTCGGATGGGCGGCCTCTGCCGAGAGTCCGAATGTGGAAAATGCCTGGAAGCTTCTGGAATATTTAGGAAGCGAGGAGGCTCAGAGAAAGCAGGCGGAAAGCGGTGTTACCATGTCTGCTTATATAGGAACCTCTGACAACTGGGTCAACTGTGCTCCTGACTTTAACCTGCAGGCATACCTGGATATGACAAAAGACATGGTCATCCGTCCCTACACTGCCAACACCAAAATCTGGGAGGATTATTCCCAGCAGGTAATGGTACGTGCTTACACTGCTGAGATTAGCATGGAAGAAGCCTGCAAAGAAATCGCCAACTATATGAATGAAAAAATAGCAGAAGAATAATAATCAAACAGGCCATGGACAATTGATATTGTTCATGGCCTGTCCCCGTTTCGTCTATTCTCACTTCTGTCCCTTCTCCTACCCTTCCTCCCTCTGCCTTACCTTCAACCGGTAATTCTTAGGGCTAACCCCATAAACACTCTTAAACATCTTAGAAAGCGTCAGCGGATTTTCATATCCAATACTCTCTGCAATTTCCTGAATGGACATCCCGCTGGTCCGAAGAAGCCTGCTGCCCTGCTCCAACCGATAATTCAACAAATATTCCTGGGGAGAAATCTCCATCTTCTGCTTAAAAATGTGAGTCAGATAAGACCGGGTAATCCCAATATAAGAAGCAATATCACTGACCTTTGCATGGGTATAATGATTATGAATATAGCTAAGAGCATTATCCACATACACATCCGGCGAATAATCATAAGGCAAAGGCTTATTTTGCCTTTCAAGATTCTGATTTTGAGAATTTACCAACAACGCAAGGATCTGATACAACAGCGCTGTCCTGGTCAGTTCATTGGCCACCGTAATCTCATGATGATTCAAAATCTCCTCTATGATAGATAAAAATTCCTCCGGCTCCAGATAAATATCCCGGACAGGATTCTCTGCCGTAATCCCTGCCTTTTCCAAATAGAGAGCCGCCTTAGAACCATTAAAAGAAACCCACGCATAATGCCAGGGGTCCTCCGGGTCCGAATAATAAAAGACATTCACTCCCGGCACCGTCACAAAAATCTGTCCCCGCCGAGGTTTATACACCCTTCCATCCATCTCCAGCGTTCCCCCGCCCGACAAAACAAAATGGACATGGTAATCCCTCCGCACAATCGGTCCGTAAAACTTATCCGGAGTACATCGCTCTGTGCCGCAAACAGTCAAATAAAGTTCCACATCCTCAATAGGCAGACTCCCCAACATTCTGAAATTAGAACTGATACGGTAACATTGTACCGGGTCATCCATCACAAAACCTCCTCCGCCGTTTTTTTGTCCTTCCTAACTGCTTTATTCTATTTTAACAAATCCCTTCAGAAAATGCACTTATTTTTATAAATAAACTTACTGCGATAACCCCCGTCTGGCAGCAACTGCCATCGCAGCAACCTGAAAACAGGGCAGAGATTCAAACTCTGCCCTGTTCCCTATTCAAATACACCCCTTATCTTCTCCTATACTGTCCCTTACTTTACCAGATAAGCCCCATCTACCGGAATCACCACGCCGTTCAGATAATCAGAAGCCGAGGAAGCCAAAAACAGAACCGGACCCTTCATGTCCTCAGGTGTGCCCCATCTTCCCTGCGGAATTCTCACGGTAGTCTCATCCTTACGCTCCTGACTCATATTGGCACACATTTCAGTATCCATATATCCGGGAGCCAGTGCATTAATGTTGATTCCTCTTCCCGCACAATCCACGGCAAGACTTTTTGTCAACTGAGTCACTGCTCCTTTGCTCGCCGTATAGGCCGGGACCGTGGTACCGCCCGTCACAATACATTTCTTTCCCTCTACGCTGAACATTGTCTTTCCATCAAACGCCATTACTTCTTCCTCCTTAAAATATGAATGATATTTCTTTGCAGCTGCCGTCCAAAGTCCAAATTTTAACTTTATCCGTCAACAAAACTACCTGTCTCCATGCATCCTCTATAATAGAAAAGTACTGATTGCAGGAATCAATACCACTGCAAAAAACACTACCAGATACCCTACAAAAAATGGAATTTCGCCTTTCACAATATCTCCCATTTTCAGTTTCGATACACTGGCGGCCGAAAAAATATTCACTGCCACCGGTGGCGTCATAGTACCCACTACATTAGAGATACAGACAATCATACCAAAATGAATTACATTGATTCCCATAGAACTTGCAATCGGCCAAAGCACAGGGACCAGTAACACTGCTGTCGCAATTCCCTCCAGAAATGTTCCAAACATCAGAAGAATCACTGCAATAATTAAACTGAACATTGCCGGATTCAAATTCATGGCAATAATACTGCTCACCAGACTCTCCGATATTCCGGAAAAAGTAAATACCCAGGAAAATGCTGTCGAAGTCGCCACAATAAACAGAACCATAGCCGCTCCCTTTGCCGAGTCCAGAATAATCGGCAGCATTAAAGCCGGAATTGCCTTAAAGAAATTCATTAAAAATTCCTTCACCGTAATCAACTTTTCTGCCTTCGGCCACTTCTCCTTTTGAGCGAAATACAATACCACTGTCATCAAAGCCGCCATAATAATCACGCCAATTGCCATACCAGACTTAAACATATCTCCCACCGAGGCCCCTGTCATAGTGCAATACACCACCATGATAATACTGGGCGGAATAATCGGTCCCAGACCTCCTGCCACAACCAGAAGTCCCGCTGTCCTCTCCTTGGGATAACCAATTCTCACCATATCCCCATACATCATAGAACCAATGGCAATTACCGTAGCCGGTGCCGAACCAGACAAAGCCGCGAAAAAGGCGCTGGCCAGGATCAATGCCAGAGACATCCCCCCTCTGACGCCTCCCACAATCGAGTTGGCCAAATCTACCAGGCGTCTGGAAATACCGCCCTTTGTCATCAGATTTCCTGCCAGGACAAAAAATGCAATCGCCATCAATGATGTTGACTCCAACCCTCCAAAAATTCTCTGAGGAATCACTGCCGTGGTAATGGCAAAATCCGGACTGAACAGAATAGAAGCCATGGTAGCTGCTCCTAACGCTATTGCCACCGGCACCCCCAATATCAGAAACAATGCAAAACAGCCAAATAAAACAATGCCGGTCATACCTTTTCCTCCTCCGTTTTATTCTGCAGTAAATTTACAATTATCGCTATTACCTCAACTGCCTGTACCAAGGTAATAATTGCAAAACTGACAACCATGGCCCCATAAGGAATTGACATGGGAAGACTTAATGCCGCAGATACCTGACCCGTACGAATCTGAATATTTACCAGCTTGATACCGCCCATCAATACCCCGAAAGAAAATATCACAACAATCACTTTGGCAATCACCTGAACTACTGTTTTCATTCTTTTGTTCAGCTTATCTACCATCCCTGTTACGGCAATCTGGGTACCATCCCTCAGTCCAACCTCTGTTCCAATCAGCACCATATAAATCATGCAGTACACTGCTGCCTCATCAAACCAGGAAATCGGCAGCTTAAAAAAATTCCGGTTGACTACCTGGGCAAAGGAGGCTCCTACCATAATGACAAATGCCACAACCATAATCAGGTTTTCCAGCTTTGTCAAACCATCCAATATTTTCTTCATTCTTTCATCCTCCCTCATCATGGATTTTCTGCGATGGCTTTATCGATTGCTGCCTGCCATTCCGGGTCAAAGCTGAAACCCTTATTCGCCGCCAGATCCTGATACGCCTTCTGCAAAGACTCCACATCAATCTCATGGAATTTTACACCCTTCTCCTCCAGAATCACTGTGGCATCTTCATTCGCCTGCCTCAATAAATCACGTTCAATGTTATAACCCCTCTCCACTGCCTCCATAAATACCGGCTTTAAGTCATCCGGAATCCGATTCCAGGCATGATCCGACATACTCACAACTATGTAAACAAAAGCATGATTCGAGTAGGTAATATCCTTGGTCACTTCATAAAATCCATTATTCAGACAATTGCTGACTGCATTTTCACAGGCATCAATCGTCCCCTGCTGAAGAGCAGTAAACTGTTCGCTGGCCGCCATAGCAGTGGGAATCGCACCAAAAGATTCAAAAGCAGCCATGTGATAGGGATTCTGCATGGTACGAATTTTGATACCCCGAAAATCATCAATCTCCGTAATTGGTTTTTTAGAAAAAACATTCCGGAATCCAGATTCCATATACCCGATTACATGAAGGTTCAGCTTATCCAATGCCTCCCTTTCAATCAACTCGCCTACCGGACCATCTACCGCGCCATGCGCCTGATTCTCATTGGTAAACAGATATGCCTGGTCCAGAATACTCATCTCCGGTATCCACTGGGTCAGCACGGAATTCGCACAGGTCACGATATCCACGCCTCCAAGCATGGCAAGTTCCACAGTATCCCGCTCACCGCCTAACGTTCCTCCTGCCAGAACTTCAATCTTTATCCTTCCATTCGTTGCCTTTTCAACCTCCTCGGCAATCATTCTTGCGCCTTCTGCCTGTGCAGAAGAAGCGGCATCCGCAACTGCCATCTTAAAGCGGATAACGGAGTCTTCTGATTTACTGCTGCCACAGCCGCTTAACGACATAATCATAACAACAGCCGACAGAGCAAAGGTCATCCCCCATTTCCCAATCCCTTTTTCCTTCATAATTGTTCCTTTCTCCTTTACCTAATTTTATGGAGTCTGAAGTGCACCATCCCGGCGTCTCGTCTGTGTCCAGGTTGTCACCTCTGCCGTACAGGGATATTTCTCTGCTTCCTTTTCATTGATATCCACACCCAATCCTGGCCGGTCATTGGCATACACATAGCCATCCTTGAATTCCGGAAGCCCGTCAAACATCTCAAGCAAAGCGCCATGCTGGCTTCGGAGAGTCTGAATAACAAAATTCGGCGGCTCAATGCCAGACCATTCCTGTACCCCGAAATTCGGCGCAGCCAAATCAATATGTACATTCGCCGCATGAGCCATAGGCGACATATCTCCAGGCCCATGCCATGCAGTCCTCACTCCAAACTGCTCCGCAAAAATTTGAAGCTTTCTTGCGGGAGTAATTCCCCCAATCTGGCTCAAATGCACACGAATAAAATCAATCAGCTTCTCTGTAATCAAAACCCTCCACTCCGCAAAATTATTAAAAAGTTCCCCCTGTGCTACAGGAATAAAACTCTGCTGCCGCAGCCTTCTCAACCACTCCGTCTGCTCAAGAGGAATCGGGTCTTCTAAGAAAAACAAATGGTACGGCTCCAAAGCCTTTGCCAGCTGAATCGCCTCCACAGGCGCAATTCTTTCATGAACATCATGAACCAGCTGAATCTCCTCCCCAAGCTTACTACGAATTCCCTCAAACAATTTGACCGTATCCCGAATATATTTTTGAGAATCCAGGTACACACCCGGCAAAGCGCCCTGAGGCGCCGTAGCAGGAGTCGAACCATAACTCTCTCCGCCATAACCTCCACACTGGCAGCGGATAGTAGTAATTCCCATTTCCTGAAAACGCTGAATATTCTCACACAGTTCGCTTAAATCCTTTCCATCTGCATGCCGATAAACCGGAACTGCTTCTCTCACCTTGCCACCAAACAACTGATACAGCGGCATGCCGGCCATCTTCCCTTTAATGTCCCAAAGCGCCATATCCACTCCGGAAATCGCATTATTCTCAACCGGCCCATTCCTCCAATATCCATTCTGGTGCATTAACTGCCAGTTCTCCTCGATCCTCTCCACATCTCTCCCCACCAGCAACGGCTCCAGATACGTTTCAATCAAATGCTTTACCGTCAAATGACGATAAGCAAAAGTCGCACATCCCAGGCCATACAATCCAGGCTGATCCGTCTCTACCTTTACCACTACCAGATTAATTCCCTCCGGAGCAGTACAAATCACCTTGATCCTACGAATTTTAACACTCATACATCCTCCTTCTAACTTGTAAGTCGTCATACAAGTTATCTTTTATTAAAAGCTACCTGAGGTAGCCTTCTTACTTAAATAATTTAATTCTCAGAAACATCATCTTCTTCTACATAATCCATTTCCTTCAGACGATCCATCCCATGCTGCATATGGTCAAACATAATCTGCCTGGCCCGATCCGCGTTCTCCCGCCTCAACGCCTCGAGAATCATAGAATGATAGTAAATACCATCCTGATATCCAAATACCTGATTCATCTTCTCATGATCCTTGAAATTCTCGTCAAAAATCCGACTCAGGCTCTTTTCGATCAAAGGATTCTCTGAAGCTTTGCTGATTGCCCGATGAAACTGCAAATCCGCTGTGACAAATTTAACGGAATTTTCTATATTTTCCCGCATCATACGAAATGATACGTCCAACTCCTCTAGCAGCTGATCAGTCAGATGGACTCCCGCCAAATAACAGGCCTCCGGCTCCACAATTCTCCTGAATTCCAGAACCTTTTCCATATCCAGACAGTCCTGCGCAGTGATTTTATACTTAGTTCCATCCTGGACATCCAGAATATCCCCAACCAAAAAAGTTCCCTTTCCATGGATACTCTCCAGAACGCCAAAACCAGTCAATTCCTTTATTGCACTCCGAATGCTGGCCCTGCTGACACCAAGTTCCACACATAACTGATTCTCTGACGGAATTTTTTCCCCGACTTTCCAGGCGCCGTTCAAAATTTGCTGTTTATAATAGGCAACAACTTGCTCTGTGACATTCGTCTTCTGAATCATGACTTTCTTCACCAATCTTGTATGACAAGTTTTAATTTTATTATATTTAAAACCAATAAAATGTCAATATAAAAATATATTATTTTCCGGTTAATACTATATTTTGTTATAAATTTACAATTTTTTCCACTTCAATTTATTTATATTTCCATAACTGTGATTACCGATTACCTAGTGTAATGTCTGGTTGATAAATATGGTAATATATGGTATCCTAAAAATAAAA
>CAMSTY010000068.1 GCA_947063875.1 uncultured bacterium | reverse complement strand
TCTGGTGAGAGATAGCGGGGAGGTGGAATATTATCGAAAGAGAGAGAAGAACGGAGGCCCAAGGACTGGCCGGAGACCGGCTGAAGGAGGCCCAGAAGCTGGCGGGGATTATGCAGGAACATCTGGCGGAGGCTGGAGGAATTAAGGCGGCTTATGAGAGGTTTGCTTCAGATTTTCAGTATGGGAGATATGGGGAGGAAGTGGAGAAGGCTTCCCTGTGTGCGGAGAGACTGACGGAGAAGCTGAGACGGCTGGCAATGGAGAGCGTGGCGGAGCCGGAGAGGCAGAGGGATTACCAGGAGAGATTGATAAGGAGCCATTGGATTAGGGTGGAGTATGAGAAGGGGATTTTGAGGGCGGAGCTGCCGTTTCTTTTGCCTCATAGGAAAAGCAAGTATACAGATTATATTTACCAGCCTCTGTTTCTGGCTATGGAGAAGTGGTGCGGGGAGAGAGGGAAGGAGGGGCTGGAGGTTCCGGCTTATAAGGAGGCGGTGGTTTGTTTCTGTCATGTTTATGATAAGGGGAAGCTGGAGGTCCGGGTGAGGGACCATGACAACATTGAGGAGAAGCAGGTGGTGGACGCTCTGGGAACTTTTTTCCTGGAATCTGACGGGGGATTGTATCTGGATAGTTACCACACCACGGTCATGGGAGACGGGGACTGGACGGAGGTGTTTCTTATGGATAAGGGGCTGTTTGGGGGCTGGATTAAGGAGTTTTATGGGGGAAACGGGGTATCGAAAAATGGCAGTTTCCGAACCAGGGAAAAATCGACAGGGTAAGAGTTGTCAAAAAACGCCGTGTTTCATGTAAAGGTTGGGGATTGACAAGTAGGAAAAGTTACCCAGGGATAGAGCCAACAGGGTAGGAAATAGAACATTACGGAAAGGAATGAGGGGTGGTCGTGAGAAGAAGGGAGAAACGGGATGAGGTGCTTTTACTGGCGGCGGTAAGCGGGGAGATACCGGCGGACTGGATGGGGGAGGCGGCTGGCTCTAAAGAGTATGGGGCGGCTCTTCTTACCAGGCTGAAAAGGGATGGGGAGATCAAGCTTCGGAGTAAGGACGGGATACGGGGATATCTGTTGCGGGTGAAGGGAAAAAGGTATCTTTTGGAGATATATAGGGAGGATGTGGAGTTGTTTCTTTCTGGCTCCGGGGCAACGAACCATGTAAAGAGTGAGCCGGACAAGCGGCTGCGGCTCCACCGCATGAGCATGGTGTGGATTTATTTTTACCGGATGGGGGTTGGGATTTTTATCAGTGACAAGCCGGTGCTGTTCCCTGGGTTCTATCCCTCTCCATATTCTTCTATGGGGGTAGGGGAAAGAAGGGGAGGAAAGATTGGGAATTATTATGGAACGGCGGAGTGGAAGTTGGAGACGGACAAGGAGGTATCCGGGTCCCGTGCTTGTGGAATTTTGGTGGGGGATGAGGCTTTTGTGGTTTACAACACCATGGACAGTTTGATGAAGTGGACGCCGAAGATTGAGAGGAATCTGAGGGGCCGGATGGAAATGCGGTTTAGGAGGTTTGGGTTTGGAGAGACCAGGCTTTATGGGGCTGTGATGATGGGGAGGGATATGGATATGCTGGGAAGGATTCTTGGGAGTGACGGGGGACTGAAGGGGAATCTTTATCAGGTGGATGAAACTTATGAGGGTATTTATTTTGTTCCATTGATTAAGGAGGCGGCGGTGCAGATACGGCTTTTGTGCAGTAGAGAGGGGAGAGGGAGGCTTAGAGAGTTTTTATGTGGGGCGCTTTCTCAGGTTCGGGAGAATCCCTTTGGGCTGGAGGCAGGGACGGATGGGAATGGAAAGAGAGTGTATTTTTGTTATTTGTTGGATTTAAGGCAGTTAAGGAGGATTCGATTACAGGGGGCGGCCAGAGGAGGCAGGGTGTTTTGTTTTACTTATCAGGCGGAGGCAGTGAGGGAGGCTTTAGGGGAGCGGTTTGAGGTAGAGGCGATCCGGCCGGAGAAGGTGTATTGGTATCTGGGGTGGGAATCTTAGATCAGGAATAAACAGCGTATGGAAATGAACAAAAGGAGAGGATAATCTTATGGAGTCTATTTATAGGACAGGAAATGAAACGGTGGACCAGCTTAGTCAAATGCGGATAACGGGGAATGTGATTCCGTCTGCCTGGTATCAGACAATTCGCAAAGAGAGTGGGAAACCCTATTTGAATGCCATTGTGATTCTTGCGGACATTGTGTACTGGTATCGTGCTGCGGAGGTACGGAGTGAGGGAACCGGGGAGCTTGTGGGATATAAAAAGAAATTTAAGGCGGATCTGTTACAGCGGAATTACCAGCAGATTGCGGACCAGTTTGGGATCAGTAAGAGGGACGCTTCCAATGCAATCGTGGAGCTGGAGAAGCTGGGAGTGGTGAAACGGATTTTTCGGAAATTAAATATGGGCGGAATTATCATTCCTAATGTTCTGTTTCTGGCCCTGGATGTGGAAGTGCTGAAGCGGCTGACATTTCCGAAAGATGGAGAACCGGATGGAGGTAAAGACGGGATAGATAGACGGGAAGAAGGTAGGGCGGAATATGGGGAAAAAGAGGCTGGAGAGGGAAAGAATGGGGAGAAGGCAGTGAGTTACAAGGAAATTGGAATAAAAATCGGAAGAATGGACGGGCATAAGAGGGAAAGGGGAGACAGCAGAGAGGAACAGAGAATGGCAGAGGTGAAAAAATTGATGATAGAATGGAGAAGTATGAGGGAGAGGTCTTACTGAAGGAGGGGTATACCACCGAAATTGGGGATACCCATTTCCGAAATATAGAAAAGTGTGTTGCAGGTTTTAGGGGGACAAATACAGAGATTACATACAAAGATTACAACAGAGATTCTCTAATCTTATCTTCCTATCAGGGAATCAGGGAGGAATTTAAGAGACAGATTGAGTATGACATTTTGAAGCATGATTTGGGTGACACAGACGAACTGGATGAGCTGGTGGAGATCGCTTCGGAGGTTCTGACTTCCACAGCTCGGACAATCCGGGTCAACCGGGAGGAACGGAAAGCGGCAGAGGTGAAGGAGAGGTATAAGAGCCTGACCATGTTTCATGTCCAATATGTCCTTCGGTGTATGTCGGAAACAGCGTCCAAGATTCGGAATATCCGGGCGGTGATGATTACGGCACTTTACAATGCGTCCAGCACGATCAGCACTTACTACGGGAACCTATACCGGTATCATGCGGTGGGGGCTGCGTAGGAAGAACGCTTGTGAAATGGAGTTTCACAACTGGAAGGCATGTTGACAAGATGGCGCATTTCGCATAGCGGCATGTGCCAATATTGATTTTGCGGGAAGAGGTGAGATATGGGAGAACATGAAAACCAGGAGAGAGAGGAATTGCCAGAGAGAAAAAAGCTGGTAATTGGGCTTGGGGCATTGTTTTTGCTGGCGCTGTATGCAGGGGGAATCTTTAAGCAGATTTTAACGGACGCAGGCAATGTGAGTCTGAATCCGCTTCGGTGTCTGTTTGGGGCATTGTTTTCCGTGACGGGATGGAAATGTACGTTTCTGGCGTTGCTTCTGCTCCTGGTCTTTGCGGGATTGATTCTGTTTCGGAGTGAGAAAGGAGGACTTGCGGGAACGGATGAAGAACGGAATTTCAGCTATTCGAGCCTGGGAACCTATGGGACGGCGGGATACATGAAGGACTCGGAGCGGAAGGTCGTACTCCGTGAGGATAGGGATGTGAGGCAGGTGGACGGGATTATTTTGGGGCAGGATTTGAAGACCGGACATGTATTAAGTCTTCCCAGAGATTCCAGGCTGAACCGAAATATCGCTGTGTGCGGCTCCCAGGGTTCCATGAAGTCCAGGGCATTTGCCAGGAATATGATTCTCCAGTGTGTGAAACGTGGGGAGAGTATGTTTGTGACTGATCCCAAGTCGGAGCTGTATGAGGATACGGCGACGTACTTGAAAGACCAGAGGTACACAGTGCGGCAGTGGAACCTGATTAACCTGGACAACTCGGACGCCTGGGATTGTCTGGGGGAGATTGACGGGGGCGGGCTGATTGATACCTTTGTGGATGTGGTGATCCGTAATACCACAGACAAGTTTGATCATTTTTATGACAATACAGAGATGGATTTGTTAAAAGCTCTCTGTCTGTATGTGTATCATGAGTATGAGGAGAAGGACAGGACGTTTGCGGAGGCGTATAAACTGCTGATTAATCAGAGCCTGGAGGCGCTGGATGGGATTTTTGACAATTTGCCTACCAGTCATCCGGCTAAGGGGCCGTACCGGTTATTTTCTAAGGCGGATAAGGTGAAGGGGAATGCGGTGCTGGGGCTGGGAACCCGGCTGCAGATCATGCAGAATGAGAAGGTGCAGAAGATTACCAGTTACCGGGAATTTGATTTGACCCTTCCGGGGAAGGAACGGTGTGCTTATTTTTGTATTACTTTGGATCAGGATTCTACTTATGATGTGCTGGCAACGTGGTTTGTGTCGTTCTTGTGTATCAAGCTGGTGCGGTTTGCGGACCGGCAGGAGAGCCGTAAGCTGCCGGTTCCGGTTCATTTTATTTTAGATGAATTCCCCAACATTGGGGTGGTGCCGGATTTTAAGAAAAAGCTGGCTACGGCCAGGAGCCGGGATCTGGGAATGAGTATTATGTATCAGAATATCCCTCAGTTACAGAATCGGTATCCGGATGGGCAGTGGGAGGAGATTCTGGGCGGGTGCGATACGTCATTGTTTTTAGGGTGTAATGACATGACTACGGCAACGTATTTCAGCAATCGGTCGGGGGAAGTGACTGTGGGGGTGGCTTCTATACGGAAGAATTTAAGCTCCATGCGTATGAGCGACTATGTACCGGATTATTCGGAGACCAGTTCCGTTGGGAAGCGCATGCTGCTTCTGCCGGATGAGGTGCTTCGGTTTCCTTTGGATCAGGCTCTTGTGATCATCCGGGGGCAGAAGGTGTTGAAGGTGAGAAAATTTGATTATTCCAGGCACCCGGTGGCGAAAAATCTGGTGTTGGAGAAGACGGAGAGCCATGTGCCGGAGTGGCGGAAGAGGGAGTTGGAGGCTGAAAACGGAGAAGGAAACTCTGGGGAAGGAGAGGGAAAACGAAAGGGCGGGGAGGCTTTTTCAGAGGTTCCTGGTGAATCAGAGGGAGTTTTTCTAAAGGGAAAAGGGGGAAGAGTAACAGAGGATTCGGACAGACGAAAAAAACCGCAGAACCAAAGTGAGGAGCAGAAGCTGGCAAGGGATGGGAGTAAGGAAACGGATAGGGTGAAATCGCGGGAAAGTGTGGAAATGGGATTCCAAAGGGAACAAAGTGGCTTGGATAGAACGGAACTGATACAGGAGAGTAAAGGGCATGAATCAAGCCGCGGAGGTGGAGATGGGGGAAAAATAGAGAGGGTGGAGGATTTATTTACGGATGACTGGTAAGGAGTGGGATATTTCAGATCAGGAACTTGTGGAAATTTTGTGGAGGGAATTTGCTGTAGAGATTGACGATCCATGTGCCAAAGAACAGGAGAGAGCAAGAATGTCTTTGGATGTCTATAAAGATGTGGGGGAATTTTTGGAGCAGACCAGATGGCGGAAGGATAATCCGGAATTGGCTGAGGAATCGTATTTGACAGAGAACAGAATCTGCAGATGGATATATGGGAGGTTTGTGTATTTTTCCTGGCTGTTATGGGAAAGCGATGGTAAGAAAACAGTAAGATGAGTTTAGCGATTGTTTACGCATTTGTTAGAACCATGTTAGAGTTAGCGGTTATTTCTATGCTGGCAGCAGGAAGTATGATTGCATTAGGGGCAGATTCAATATCTGTATCTGAGACGATAGCTGTAGAGACTGTTTTTGCTAAGGAGAATCAGGAACGGGAATTGATGGGTGTGGTTTACTTCAGAAGCGAAAATGGAGTTGCAGAGCTGTCGGAAGTCCCGTTTGAAAATGAGAATTCCAAAACGCTGGGAAATGTAAAGTAAACAGTAGAAATTCCTTATGACAGAGTGCATGAGATAAGGCCGGAGGGGAGATTTGACAGTTCTGCCTTCTGGCTTTTATTCACATGGGGCAACAAACCAGACAGCCATACCCAAAGGGCGCACTGCATTACAGATTTCTTCGGAGAAGGGGCGCTTTGGGCCATAAGGTATACTCCTATGGTTATGTGGTTCGTTGCTGTGTGTGGGTTGACTGGCTGCCAGTGAGGACAGGGAGGATGTATGTTTGAAAAGTTGGAACGCGGTTTGTTCATGTGTTTTTTATTTGCCATAGTGGGAGTCACCGGTATTTTTTGGAAAAGGATTTGGGATTTAAGAGAGGAGCAGATCCAGTTTCTCAGACTGGCGGAGGAGGTGAAAACAGTACGGGACGAAACAGAAGTGATGGAATATGCATTCCGTGGGGAAAAGGACATGCTGCCGGAGTATAAGGGGTTTTGGGAAAAAAACGGGGATTTGGCAGGCTGGGTTTCCATTGACGGGACAGGAATTGACTATCCGGTCATGTGGACGCCGGATGATCCGGAATATTATCTCCACAGAAATTTCGAGAGAGAAAAATCATATGGAGGAACGCCGTTTGCGGCAGGCTCCGGTTTTGATTTGGGAGGGGAAGGGTGTGTATTTTTGTATGGCCATAATATGCGTAATGGAAGCATGTTTGCGGATTTGTTAAAGTACCGGGAGAAAAGCTATTGGGAGAATCATCCGGTTATCTGCCTTGACAGTTTGTGGGAACATAGAAGGTTTCAGGTTTTTTCGGTTTTGTATGCCAAAGAAGAGGACTGGACGGAGCCGGAGGGGTTGTTTTATCAACGGAAACCGGAGACGAAAGCTGAAAAAGCGGATTTTTTTAAACGGCTTAAGGAAGCTGGGTTCTATGGGACGGGTATTGAGTTTGAGAAGGATTCTGCAATGGTGCTCCTGGTTACCTGCAGCTATCAGGAACGGGATGGGAGGTTTGTCGTGGCAGGGATTGAGAGTGACAAGTAGATGTTATGATGTTAACTGTATCCGGACGTTTCTTGTGAGCAGTATGCAGGTGCCTTTTCTCTGGAAGTGTATATGACTGGGGGACAGATGGCTGGTTTCCGCGGGCAGTCAGGATTCATAGAAATGTGCCGCTATAAATTAAAATGATAGCAGATTGCAGAAAGGGCATTGTACTTTAGGGAAAATGTGCTTTATAATCATTCCCATACAGAAAATAACAAAAAGAGAGGGGAAGAGGAATGGAATTTGTCACATTAACGAATAAAGTAAAAATGCCCATGGAAGGGTTCGGTGTGTTTCAGGTGCGGGATAAGGAGGAATGCAGGAGGTCGGTGCTGGATGCCATCCGCACCGGATACCGCCTGATTGACACGGCGGCCTCCTACACCAACGAGGATGCTGTGGGGGAAGCGGTCCGTGATGCTATCGCGGAAGGAATCTGTACCAGGGAAGAACTCTTCATCACTTCCAAGATGTGGGTGCAGGATATGGAAAGCTATGAGACGGCCAAAAGGGCTATTGACGCTTCTTTGGAAAAGTCAGGGCTGGAATACTTAGATCTCTACCTTCTGCACCAGGCCATGAAGGATTATTTCAGCGCCTGGAGGGCCATGGAGGACGCTTACAGGGAGGGGAAATTAAAGGCCATCGGAGTGTCCAATTTTTATCCCCATGTGCTGACCAACTTCTGTGAGACCGTGAAGATCAGGCCCATGGTCAACCAGGTGGAGCTGCACCCTTATTACACCCAGGAGAAGGCTTTGGAGACCATGGCCTACTATGACGTGGTGCCGGAAGCCTGGGCGCCTCTTGGAGGAGGGCGCTATAAACCTTTTGAGAATGAGATGTTAAAGGAGATCGGGGCGGCCCACGCAAAGACCGTAGGCCAGGTGATCCTGCGGTGGAATGTGCAGAGAGGCGTGGTGGTCATCCCCAAGTCCACTCATAAGGAGCGCATAGAGGAGAACTTCGACATCTGGGATTTTACCTTGAGTGAAGAGGAGATGGAGCGAATCTTTTCTCTGGACATGGGATACGTGGGTACGGCGGTGAAACATTTTGATCCGGAATTTGTCCGTATGTGCAACGGGAGGAAGATCCATGACTGATACAGGCATTGTTTTAAACAACAGGGTCACAATGCCCCGGCTGGGCTTTGGGACCATCGGCCAGACCGGAAGCCAGATTGTGGAGAATGTGGCGTTTGCCTTAAACCACGGCTATGACCTGATTGATACGGCCAACCGCTACGGCAATGAGGAAGAGGTGGGGAGCGCCATAAAGAAATCCGGGATTCCCAGAGAGGACATCTTCCTGACCAGTAAGGTATGGGTGGAACATTACGGCTATGAAGCGGCGAAAGCGTCTGTTCTTGAATCCATGAGAAAACTTCAGGTAGATTACATAGATCTTATGCTGCTGCACCAGCCTTTTAATGATTACTACGGGGCATACCGGGCTCTGGAAGATCTGTATAAGGAGGGCAGGCTGCGGGCTATCGGGGTCTCCAACTTCTATCCGGACCGTCTGGTAGATATTGCTTCTTTCACAGAGATTCCGCCTATGGTGAACCAGGTAGAGACCCATGTGCTGAACCAGCAGACAGAGGCAAAGCAGTGGATGGATAAATATGGGGTTCAGGCCGAGGCATGGGCGCCTTTCGGAGAGGGAAGGGGAGGCTTGTTTGAGAATCCTGTTTTGGCTGAGATCGGCGGAAAATATGGAAAGACTACAGCACAGGTGATGCTGCGGTGGAATATTCAGAGAGGGATTGTCGTACTCCCCAAATCTGTTCACAAAGACAGGATGGAGCAGAATCTCAATGTATTTGACTTTGTGCTGACTGATGAGGATATGGCGAAGATCGGGGCTCTGGATACAAAGACCAGTTCTTTCTTTTCCCATTATGATCCGGGTATGGTGGAGTGGTTTGTAAAAATGGTGGAAGAAAGAAAAAAACAGCATGACAGTTCTAAGGAAAAGAAAAACTGGTAAAGGGGAGGAAAAGCGGTTTCTTTTGAATTGAAAGAAGGAAAGCAGATAGAAGGGGGCAGCCTCCGGCTGCGCTATGTACCTAAAAACAGAAAGTACAGGAGGTATGACAGAATGAAACGGATTTGGAAACTGGTACTGGCAATTTGTGTGCTGACAATTGGTATGGCGTCCACTGCTTTTGCGGCGGGATGGACAACCGGGCAGGGAGCAAACAGCTCCAGATGGTGGTATGATCTGGGAAACGGGCAGTACTACGGGACTCCTACATCGGCGGTGGAGTGGCAGTGGCTGGACGGGAACAAGGACGGAATTGCGGAATGCTACGCTTTTGACAGGGAAGGCTGGATGTACGCGGGAACCACTACGCCGGACGGGTATACGGTGAATGGGGACGGGGCATGGACTGTCAACGGTGCGGTACAGACTATGGCGGTAACTGCCGGATACGGCGGAACACGTGCTCAGGCGCAGCAGCCGGGGACAGCCGGAAAGAAAATTCTGACCGCTTATTTTTCCAAGACAGGGACAACAAAGGAAGCGGCAGAGAAGATTCATTCTGTGGCCGGAGGAGAGTTGTTTGAGATCAGGCCGGCAGTGGCTTACCCGTCAGGTTATCAGAGCACAGTGGATCAGGCAAGGAGAGAACTGGATCAGAACGCAAGGCCGGCGATGGCTTCCCATGTGGAAAATATGAATGATTACGACATCATACTTGTGGGTTTCCCTATCTGGTGGCATACGACCCCTATGGTGGTCAACACATTTTTGGAGTCCTATGACTTGTCAGGCAAGACCATCCTTCCCTTCTGTACCAGCGGGGGCAGCGGGATTGAGGAAAGCATGGCAGGAGTCAGGGCTTCTGTGGGGAATGGAACTGTGGGAACCGGTCTTACAGCGAATTCTCTGACAGATGAACAGATCCGCAGCTGGCTTGCCGAAAACGGGCTGTAGGAAACAGGGGCTCTGCACCAGGCCGTGAAAGCTGCCCAGGAGTTTGTGCGCATATGCAACGGAAGAAGGATTCACGGCCGATGGAGGGCAGGAGAAAAATTTCCTGATTGTTTAGACTTTTGTTATTGGTTTGTTAGGAATTCCTGATAGGATGGAAAAGAACAGATTCCGAGTACCATTCTTGTGAAGCTGTCATGGGTGCCGGGTGTGGGGATGAGCCCTGCACCTGGCACTTTTCTGTGGACTATTGATAGAAAGCATATCTGTCTGTGGGCAGGAGGAAAGGGTAAACAGGAGAACAGAGAGAACAAAATGACAATAAAAAACAAAATCAGGCTGTCCAATATCCTGATGTTGGTGATTCCCCTTGCCGTCACCATGGCGGCAGTGCTTTTGGGAAGGTGCAGCCTTATAGGAAACTACTGGCATTCCATTGAAGCCATGTACCAGGATGAAAACGGAATCCAGTCTGCCCAGAGCTTGATCTATACCTATCAGAAGGAACTTTGGGAAATCAACTGGGGAGACCGGGCAGAACGGGACAGGGCGGCGGGGGAGATACGTCAAAGCGACACCATGTATTATCTGGAAAAGAAGCTGACAAAGATGGGGTATTATTTTCAGGTAAGTAAAAACGGAACCGTCCTTTACTCAAATATTTCGGACAGGGACATGGAAATCGCCGTAAAGACGGCAGGAGATGCTCTTTTTACAGCCAAAAGCCTGACTGCCAGCCTGGACCATGCCTCCGTACTCAAAAATACCTTTGTCCACGAGGAAAAAGAATTTTCCATTATCGCCGTCAACAACGGCCGGGAGAGATGTCAGGTAGAGTCCTATTTTCAAACTTACATAGTAAAATATGTAGGGATTCTTTTGGCTGTCTTTTTGGGGATAACCATGATGGTCAATGGGATTTTGTCCTGGTGGGTGTCAAAAAGCGTCCTGGTGCCTTTGAAAAAATTGAGCCAGGGAACCAGGCAGATTCGGGAAGGCAATCTGGATGTAGAGATTGATTACCATAAAAACGATGAATTCTACCAGGTGTGCCAGGATTTTGAGAAGATGAGAGCCTATCTGAAAGAGTCGGTAAGACAGCGGGTGGAAAATGAGAACCGGCGCAAGGAGATGATCAATGGGGTCTCTCATGATTTAAGGACGCCTCTTACTTCCATAGGAGGATATGTGGACGGCCTGATCGAGGGGATCGCCGATACCCCGCAGAAGGAGGAGCGTTATTTAAAAGCCATAAAAAGACGTGCCGGGGATCTGGAACGGCTGGTGAACAGCCTGTCTGACTATAACCGCCTGGAAAACGGACAGGCCAAATACCATATGGAGCGGGGAGACCTGAAGGTGTTTTTTGAACAGTATCTGTCCGCCTATAAAGAGGAGGCAGGGCAGAACCATGTGGAGATCTGTCTGGAGGCCCCGGACAGGGCGTATCCGCTGTTGTTTGACGGCAGTGAAATGAAACGGGTTGTTGATAATCTGTTTGCCAACACCATCCGTTACCGGACGGATATTCCGTCAAAAGTATGGATACGGATTTCTAAAAAACAACAGCAGGACAGAATACGGATCGAATTTCAGGATGACGGGCCGGGAGTTTTCGAGGAGTGCCTGCCAAGGCTGTTTGACATGTTTTATCGTACCGATGAAGCAAGAAGCCAGTCTGGCAGGGGAAGCGGCATTGGCCTTGCGGTAGTGAAAGAGATCATCACGGCCCACAAAGGGGAGGTAAGGGCAGAAAACAGGAAAGGCCTTGCCATTATTATGGAGCTGCCGGCAATGGCTGAAAGGGGACAGAAGATAAGTGGGAAGGAGGCTTCTGATTTTGGAGAAAGTACTGATCATTGAGGATGACGAACTGATCGCGGAGCTGGAGAGGGATTATCTGGAAGCAGGGGGCTTTCAGGTGGAAATTGCGCTGGACGGGACGACAGGACTCCAAAAAGCGCAGACGGAAGAGTATGGCACGGTTGTCCTGGATGTAATGCTTCCGGGGAAAAACGGGTTTGAGATCTGCAGGGAGCTTCGCAGGAATCAGGATCTGCCCATCATCATGGTGACGGCCCGCAGGGAAGATGTAGATAAGATCCGGGGACTGGGGCTGGGAGCGGACGACTATATGGTAAAACCCTTCAGCCCGGCGGAGCTGGTGGCCAGAGTGCGCTCCCACATTATGATTCACCAGCGCCTTCTGGAACGAAAAGAGGGGCGTAAGCCGACACAGCTGCTTATGGGAAATCTGAAAATCCTGCCGGAAGAAAGAAGGGTGTTTTTGGGGAGGAAGAGATTGCATTGGCCAATAAGGAGTTTGAGCTTCTTCTGCTCATGGCCCAGAACCCGAATATTGCTTTTTCAAAAGAAACACTCTTTAACCGGATCTGGGGGATGGATTCTGTGGGGGCTACGGATACGGTCACCGTACATATCAACCGTCTGAGGCAGAAACTGGAGCGGAATTCGGCCAGTCCCAGAATGATTGAAACGGTGTGGGGCGTGGGATACCGGTTTAAGATCAATGTCTGAAGAACAACATAACACTTTTGGGTATAAACTGATGAACAAATCGAGACTTCTTTGGAGGTTTCGATTTTGTTATGATGAAATACATAAAAACAATTAAGAAACAGGTGGCTTATAATGAAACGGATAAAAGCAGCGGCGCTGCTTGGTATGTGCATGGCAGTTTTTACAGCCTGCAGAGGAAAAGCAGACGTCAACTCTGTCAGCGAACTGGAACAGGGAATCCAGGCAGTGGAGGAAGCGGTCAATGCAGAAAGGAGTGAAATTTCGGTGCAGGATATAAAGAGCAGCCGGGAAGTCCGCGAAGGGACATCAGCCGACACCGTGGCCACACCGGAGGATTTCCCAATGGAGTACGATTATGGAAGCGGCCGTATCAGCGACTGGTCCAGAGAGGATATGCTTAAGAAGACGCCAAAGCCTAAGGGAAACGAAACCGTCCTGAATACAGTCCCAAACCCTGCCAAAATCCAGGCTCTCTATCTCTGGGAGGAGGGAAATGTGCCGGCAGTGACCAGGTTTACAGAGGACATGGACGGATATTTTGATGAGTGGGATTTCCGGCCTTACGTGACGGCGATTCCGGTCAGGGACGGAGTGAAGCCCAAAGGGGCCGTTGTCCTGATGGCAGGCGGGGCTTATCAGTTTCGGGGCAATTATACGGATTCCCTGCCAACGGCAGCGGCTTTGAGGGAATATGGATTCCAAACCTTTCTTGTGGATTACCGGCTGCGGCCTTACACCCAGGAGGAAGGGGCGCTGGATGTTGCCAGGGCGGTCCGGTTCATCCGCAAATATGCGGACGTGTACGGGATTGCCCCGGATAATATCGCGGTCATGGGCTTTTCAGCCGGGGGAATCCAGGCAGGGGAATTTCTCATGCACTACGATGAAATGGTGGATGGGACTAAGCTGGATGCTGATTATATTCCGGATGAACTGGACGACATCCCGGCCCACACTTCGGCAGCGGGAATGATCTATTCCTTTTACGGAAGATTAAGCGTGGGCAATATGGACCCGGACTGGCTTTCCAAAGGGGAACTGCCTCCCACCTTTTACGTCTATGGCACGGAAGACCCTTTTTACACCCAGTTTGAGGAGCAGTATGAGGTGATCAAAACTATGGGGATAGACACAGGAAGAATCGTGCTGAACAACTGGCCCCATGGGTTTGGCTCTGACGGCGGCTGGGTGGAGGATTACGCGCAGTGGCTGGAAGGAATCTTTCCGTCCGGCGGGGCGTTGGAAACAGCAGGCGAGGAGGGAATGGAACTGTTTACGCCTGAAACAAGGATACAGGATGTGATAGATGATCCGGCATTTGAAGGCTTTGGCAGACTGGTATTTCCGGTAGATTTAGGATTAGAGGGGACGTTGACTCTTAAGGAGGCGGGAAACCGCCTTGTGTGGTACAGCCATGTGAATCCAGAGCGGACGGTCTCCATTGTGAATGAGATGAAAGCCAGGGTACAGAGGGGTGAGAAGATTTTTTATGATATTTATACAGATGAGGAAAAGAAAAAGGATCCTTCCAAGGAGGATACGGGGCTGTTTTACTTTCGGGGCGATCCCGGTGAGAAGTTTGCGGTGGTAAATGCAGGCGGCGGTTTTATGTATGTGGCTGCCATGCACGACAGCTTTCCCCATATGCAGGAGCTGGCGAAGCAGGGGTATCACGCTTTTGCGCTGATCTACCGCCCCGGCGCCCAGACCGCCTGTGAGGATCTGGCCAGGGCAGTCGCTTTTATTCAGGAGCACGCAGAAGAGTTTCAGGTTCATAGGGAAGGGTATTCCCTGTGGGGAGGCTCTGCGGGGGCGAGAATGGCGGCATGGCTTGGTTCCTATGGAACGGCCGCTTTTGGGGAGAAGGAGTATCCGGCTCCGGGGGCGGTGATCATGCAGTATACGGGGCTGTCGGAAGTATATGGGAACGAGCCTCCCACCTATGCATGTGTAGGCGTCAATGACGGAATCGCTTCGTACAGAACCATGGAGCGCCGGATCAAGGGGATCAGGGCCAATGGGACTGCCGGGGAGATTGAAGTTTTTGACGGCCTTTCTCATGGCTTTGGCCTGGGGGAAGGAACCGTGGCAGAGGGATGGATCAACCGGGCTGTGGCGTTTTGGGAAGAGAACACAGATCAATAAAGCAGATACCTTTCGGTTGATACAGGGTAACAAAAAGTGACTTCTGTGTGTGGCAGAGAGTGGTTATAATGAATCTGCTGATTTTCGGCCCTTCTGCTCCGGTATCACAAATAATTTAAGAGAGAGGATATAAGACTATGAGAAAACAAACGTTAATGAGAATGGCAGCTATGGCTGCGGCAGGGATGGTCCTTATGACCGGCTGTGGGGGCAACGGTTCCCAGGCGGCCACGACAGCAGCGACAGCGGCTCCAGAGACGACACAGTCTTCTGAAACGACAGCTCCGGAAACAACCGAAGCGGAAACTACAGCTTTAGAGGAAGCCGGGGAGACGGATGTGCCTTTGGCGCCGGAGGGCGCGCTGGCTATCGCAAAGCAGGGGATGTTTTCTTCCGGCGGCACGGTTACGGAGCCGGTTGAGGGAGAGTATGATGAGACCCAGAACTGGCTGGATTCCACCAGGGCAGGGAATACCGCCCATGTAGACCATGCCAATGTGCTTTATCAGATTCCGGTCAATGATAATGGAAACCCCATTGTCTATCTTCATGGCTATGGACAGTCCAGGATGGGCTGGATGACTACGCCTGACGGGAGAGAGGGCTGGTCGGACATATTCCTGAAAAAAGGGCACAGCGCGTTTCTGGTGGACCAGCCCAGACGTGGAGAAGCAGGTTCCACAGCAGCCATGACTACGGACGGCATTGATACCTGGAGTGAGGATTCCAAGGAATATATGCCGGGAGACCAGGCGTGGTACACCCATTTTAGGATCGGGCGGGTGGCGCCGGAACGGTATGAGGGTTCCCAGTTCCCGGAGGGAGATGAGGCCCAGGATCAGTTTTTCCGCCAGATGACGCCCAACACCGGTTCCTATGATGAGGGAATGGACGGCCAGGCTCTGGGCCAGGTGATGGAAGATGTTTATGAGATGACGGGAAACAAGGCCATCTATATTACCCATTCCCAGGGGAGCAGGGTGGGGTGGGCTACCCCGGTAGAGAACATATCAGCGATTGTAGCTATTGAGCCAGGCGGAACTCCGGAGATCGGCTCGGAATATTACCAGAGACTTTTGGATGCGAAAATCCCCATTGCCGTTTACTTCGGCGACTACATTGAGAACGGACCGGAGGATATCCATTCCTCCCAGTTCTGGAAAAATGTAAAGGACGCGGCCTTTGCTTTTGCCGAAGCCTATAACGCGGACGGCGGAGACTGTACGGTTGTAGATCTGCCCCAGGAGGGAATCACGGGCAACAGCCATTTCATGTTTCAGGAAATGAATAATCAGGAGATTGCGGACCATATTGAAGCCTGGCTGGCAGAGAGAGGGCTGAACTAACACCAGGCATTCGTTATCTTTTGACAGAGACAGAAAGAGAGGAAAAATCGAAATGAGTATTTTATTTATCAACGGAAGTCCCAACAAGAACGGAAATACAGCGGCTCTGGCAGCCGCGCTTCTGAAAGGGAAGGAGTATGAGACGCTGAATCTGACTGAGTACCGGATTGGAAGTTATGGACAGGCTTTTGAGGACGACCAGCTGAACCAGGTGACCGCAAAGATGAAGGAAGCCCATGTGATCGTAGTCGGTTCCCCGCTGTACTGGCACAATATCTGCGGCTCTGTGCGGAATGTACTGGACCGGTTTTATGGCCTGATGGAATACGGGGAGCTTTCGGGAAGGACCCTTTACTTTTTATTCCAGGGCGCGTCACCGGAGAAGTGGATGATGGAGGCCGGAGAATATACCATGAAGCGTTTTGCGGCGCTTTATGGTATGGAGTACGGTGGGATGGCCACAAACAAAGGCGAGGCGGATAAGCTGGGAAAAGGCATTTGAGAATCCGCAGACAGGAGTTTGAGACAGCAGGGGATTAAGAGAAGGGAGACAACAGGAGATGAAATTTAAAATCATAAGCAAAGGCGCGGCGGTATTTCTGGTTTCCGGGTTATTAGCGGGCTGCGGCAGCCAGACACAGGAGACTCTTGTGAGTCAGACTAAAGCCATGCAGTCAGAGTCTGTGAGTGAGGCAAAAAACGTTTCGGGTACGGAAGCAGCTCCAGAGGAGAGTGTAGAGGCAGAGGAGAATGGGGAGAATGTTACAGCAGAGAGTGTCCGGACCAACGGCGGCGAGGTGATTGGGCTTTCCGCATTGGAACATCAGGATAAAGGCGGGGAATCGGCTGTGTATTTCACATCTGATATCAGTTCTCAGGCTATGGTGGATATATACGCGGCTCTTGGCGCGGAGCTTACCGGTGACAAGATTGCTGTGAAGCTGTCCACCGGCGAGCCTCCGGCAAGCAACTACCTGGACCCGGCTCTGATTGCGGAGCTGGTCCGTCAGGTAAATGGCACGATTGTTGAGAATAATACGGCTTACGGCGGACAGCGCTCCGGCACGGCCATGCACTACCAGGTGGCAGAGGATCATGGATTTACGGCGATTGCTGATTTTGTCGTTATGGATGAGAACGGTTCCGTGTCATTGCCGGTGGAAGGGGGAACACGTCTTACGGAGAATCTGGTGGGCGCCCATTTCCCGGAATATGACGGATACCTGGTGCTTTCCCATTTTAAGGGACATGCCATGGCAGGCTTTGGCGGCGCCATCAAAAATATATCCATCGGCCTTGGCTCCCAGGAAGGGAAATGCCTGATCCACACAGCCGGGGCAAGCCGTACCAGTCCGTGGGGCGGCGAACAGGACCCATTTACGGAAAGCATGGCTGAGGCGGGAAAATCCGTGGTGGACGCCCTTGACGGAAATATTTTATATATCAGTGTTATGAACCGGCTGTCCATTGACTGTGACTGTGATGGAAATCCGTCTGAACCAGATATGCATGATATTGGGATTCTTGCCTCCACGGACCCGGTGGCTCTTGACCAGGCGTGTGTGGATCTAATCTATGCCTCAAAGGATGATACCGCGTCCCTGATTGAGCGGATGGAATCCCGGAACGCCATTCACGTTCTGGAGCACGGGGAAGAGATTGGTCTTGGAACCAGAACCTATCGGTTGGTGAACTGTGATGATTGACGTGCTGCATAGAGAATTCGTTTATCTCTGGTATTATTTTGACATACAGCTGCGGCAGATCTTCGGGTACTGGGCGTTGGGGATCGTTCTCGGCTCCCTGGTATCGGTTTTTTTGAAGGAGCGGATTCACGGACTGCTTCATTCTATGAGCAGCAGCAAAATGGGGCTTGTGGGAATTATCCCCGCAAGCCTGCTGGGGATCGCCTCCCCTCTTTGTATGTATGGAACCATTCCCCTGGCGGCTTCCTTTTCCAGAAGCGGAATGCGGGATGAATGGCTTGCGTCTTTTATGATGTGTTCCATTCTCCTAAACCCGCAGCTGATCGTGTACAGCACAGCTTTAGGAGTGACCGCCCTGGCTGTGCGGGTGCTTTCCTCATTTTTATGCGGAATTCTGGCAGGTCTTTTGCTCTGCCGGACAGGCAAGGGAAAGCCGTTTTTTCGTTTTGAGTATTTTGATGGTCCTCATAATCACGACACAGATCCCAATGGGTTTTTGCGCCTGCTTAAAAATATCGGGAGGAATATCCGGGTGACCGGGCCGTATTTTCTGTTTGGCATTCTGCTTTCTGCACTGTTTCAGCGGTATGTTCCTGAAAATCTGATGACGGGCCTCTTTGGAGGAAATGAGGCATTTGGAGTGCTTATGGCGGCTACGGTGGGAGTTCCGCTCTACGCCTGCGGAGGAGGAACCATTCCGCTTCTACAGGCGTGGCTCATAGATGGGATGAGCATGGGGAGTGCGGCGGCCTTTATGATTACCGGCCCGTCTACCAAGATCACCAATCTGGGGGCATTGAAAATTGTGCTGGGCATGAAGAATTTTGTGATCTATCTGGCGTTTGTTATGGTGTTTGCTTTTTCTGTCGGGCTGCTTGTGAATCTGGTAGTGTAATGATCTGCGGCAGGTAACTGGGGCGCACGAGCCTTTTGGCTGGCACGCCCCTGATATTTTTTATGCATATGATGGAACATGAAAAAGGAAGGAGACAGAATATGAGAGGGAAGAAT
>CAMSTY010000067.1 GCA_947063875.1 uncultured bacterium | reverse complement strand
GTTTTCTATGGCTGAGTTTCTCCTTTTTAACTATTTGATAATGCAGAGGTTTAAAGTCCTTTTCCAACAAGTAAGAACGCCTGAATTCCTGCACACACCCGCCCGGTTACATTCCCATACAAAACGCCAAAAATCAACAAAAATCACGATTACCCCAGACGTAAGAAAAAGTTCACTTGTAAAACAGCCGCATTTCTGCTATGCTAGAGTGTGTTTGAAAACTGCTTTCCGTCAGCTGTGCGTCACAGTTTGTGGTATATTGTGGCCCAAATGAATGCGGCGTAGTGGACTACGTCAAGTGAATTGGGGCCAAATATTCCGCAAAGTGGGGCGTGCAGATGGCGGGAATGAATTTTCATACGCACTCTAGGTGAAGAAAATTTAAAGGAGCCGTGTTTTTATGGAATACTATCAGAAATCCCCTTACCGTTCCGGCGGCAGGCAGAAAAATCAGAAAAAGGTTTCCGGCGGGCTGCCGGAACTGCTTCTTTTCTATATATTACCATTTATTGTATTCAACAGCATCTTGTTTTACTGCGTCACCTCCACGCCTGCCATTTCACTGGAGGTTCACGATACCAACGATTATGTCTCCTCCGAAGCCACGATGACCATTGAGTCCTGGTTTCCCATCAAATCCATGCTTGTCAATATGGACGGAGAAGAGTTGGAACTGACAAAGGGCAAGCGGCGTTCCTACACCGTACCGGTAACGCGCAACGGCGTATTGGAGGCCACGGTGACAAGCATCAATGGGATGTCTTCTACAGTTTTCCGGCATGTCAATATCCTGGATGACAACCCGCCAGCTTTTGAAAATGCCACCCTGGAAGACGGGATTCTTACCCTACGGGTCAATGACAGCCAGTCGCTTATCAATCCTGACAGCATTTATGCCATCGACTCCGTCGGCCAGCAGCATCAACCGCTCTCAGCCGAGCGCCTGGAAAACACAGCCGACAACACCGTTGACTATGAATTAAAGTTTGAAATGGATCTCAACGGTCTGCATATTTACATACAGGACAAGGCCGGCAATGAGGCGCAGAAAACCTTCCGCACCCATAAAGAGGGAAATCTGGATGTTCTGGAAGCAGATAACAGCACGGACGGCGCTTTGGAGGATACCGGCGCGGAATTTTCGGAAGAACCCCCCTCGGCAGATCTTGTCGATGAATCCTCAGCCGGCGAGGAGGTCCCGATTGTAATCGAGTAAAAAATTCAGAAGAGGAATAGCTTTTCATACTGCAAGGGGCCGTTGTAAAATAGATGAGAAATCACCTATGGAACAACGGCCCCTTGCAAATCAATTTCTCTCAAGCTTCTTATTCCCAATTTTATTCCCGGCTTTTAGGACACTCAGACGTAAGCACTGCCATGAATGTCTATGCACACGCTACAAGGAAAGCAGATCAAGAATCTGAAAAACTCATGGATAAGATGAGGGGGCGCATGAAAGCCAAATAAGAAAAACTTTCCCCTGTAGTCAGTCTTTTCCTGTTCTTCCATACCACCTTGCAAGATTCCTGCATTTCTCCAGAAGTTCCTCTGTCAGCTCCCCCTTTTTCATCCGCCATCTCCAGTTTTTCCCCAGAGTAGACGGCTCATTTATGCGTGCTTCATTCCCCAGTCCCAGATAATCCTGTACCGGGATCACGGCAAGCCTTGCTTTGCTTCTCAGGGCCAGCCGGATGAAATCCCAGTGAATTTCCTCTTCGGGTGTCCATTCGCTTCCCGTATAGTTTACGGCAAATTGACGCAGCAGCGGGTCTAAGGTGCTATACCAGCCCTGCAACGTGTCGTTGTCATGGGTCCCTGTATAGACCACACAATTTTCCTGATACTTATGCGTCAGATAGTCACTGTTCTCGGTATCGTCAAACGCAAACTCCAGCACCTTCATCCCCGGAAATCCGGTATCCTGAACCAGTTTTCTCACAGAAGGCGTCAAAAAACCAAGATCCTCAGCGATGATATCCAACTCTCCGAAACGTTTTTTCATCGCCTGGAACAACCCCAGTCCAGGACCTTTTTCCCAATGCCCGTTCTTCGCCGTCTTATCTTTGGCCGGTATCGACCAGTACTCGTCAAAACCCCTGAAATGATCCACCCGCACCGTATCATAAAGGCGGAAACAGTACTCCATCCGACGAATCCACCAGCTGTATCCGGTCTTCTTATGGTAATCCCAGCGGTACAGGGGATTCCCCCAAAGCTGTCCAGTAGCAGAAAAAGCATCCGGCGGACATCCGGCCACCGCCACGGGCCTGCAGTCCTCATCAAACTGAAACAGTTCCGGATGCGCCCAGCTGTCCGCCCCGTCAAACGCCACATAGATCGGAATGTCCCCCAAAATGCGAATTCCCTTTTTGTTGGCATATTTTTTCAGCTTTTGCCACTGCCTTTCAAACTGATATTGCTGAAATTCATAAAACTGGATCTCCTCCCCCAGCCGCTGCCGATATTGCTCCACCGCCAGCACGTCCCGCAAGCGGATACCATCCTCCCATTCTTCCCAGCTTTTGCCGGCAAAATCATTTTTCACTGCCATAAAAAAGCAGTATTCCCGCGTTTCCGGCGCCAGAGACCGTTCCAAGAACGTCCAAAGTCCCTCTTCTCCCAACCGCTTCTGCCGCTTTTTCCATCTGAGAAATGCTTTCTTTAAAAGATCAAACCGGTTCTTATAGAGTTTTCCATAATCAATATCCCTCTCGTCGTTCCCAAAATCTGCCTCGTCGCACTCCTCCTTTGTCAGAAGCCCGTCTTCCGTCAGCTGCTCCAAATCAATAAAATAAGGATTCCCTGCAAAAGCGCTGAAAGACTGGTAAGGAGAATCTCCATATCCCGTCGGCCCAAGCGGCAAAATCTGCCAATACTGCTGCCCTGCCTCGGCCAGCTGGTCCACAAATTCGTATGCCTCTTTTGAAAATGCGCCGATTCCGTACCGCGACGGAAGGCTCGTCACCGGAAGAAGCATACCACATTCCCGTTTCATATCTTATACCCTCTCGTTTCCGACTCCCGTTTTTGCTTTTTTTGCAATCCTGGAATCTTTTTTCATTGTACCAGCTTTGCCCATCATCCGCAATACGAACTTTCCACCGCCTCAAATTCCGTCAAAACCTCCCACTCCGGCATCTGATGAAAAGACATCCTCTTCCCTGTCACCGGATGCCCGAATGACAGCCAGCAAGCGGAAAGCGCCAGCTTTTCCCCCTCCCTTTTCGCTGCTGCAAAATCCGGATTGTATTTTCTGTCCCCCAAAAGCGGCAATCCATGCCCTGCCATCTGTACCCGGATCTGGTGATGGCGGCCGGTCAGCAGGGTGATTTCCGCCAGGGTGAGACAGCCATATGGTTCCCTGTCTATATTCTGCAGTGCCTTGCAGGTAAGTTCTGCCCGCTTCGCACCGCTTATCCCCTTATCAACAATCCGGGAAATGTTGCTTTTCTCTTCTTTCAACAGATAATCCACATATTTATCCACATTTTTATCCACTTGTCCACAAAGCACCGCAAGATATTTTTTGTTCATCCCGCCCTCGCAAACCTGCCTGCTCAGCGAAGCTGCTGACTTTCTGTCCTTGGCATATACCAAAATTCCGCTCACCGGCTTATCTAGTCTGTGGATAACTCCCACGTAGGGTTCACCTTTTTCTGAGGATAAATTGTGGATATGTCTCTTAATCATGCTGACCATATCCATCTTCAGGCCGCGGGCGGACTGGGATTCCACTCCCGCGGGTTTCCAGACAACGATCACCGATTCATCTTCATATAATATCTGCAGCATAACGCCCCTCCTGTTTTCTGACCTGACAAATTGCTTCCGGTTCCGATACAACTATTTTACATGTTTTCAGCTGTTTCTACAATTTACTTTTTCTGCAATTAATGATATCATTTTAAAAAATATTTATTTTTTCCATTCTGAACGAAAGGAGCCTTTTTATGGCCGCCAAAGAAAAACGTACTGTCCGGATCATCGGGGAGAGAAACATCTGTCTGCATCTGAGCAACCCGGACCACCGGGAGCGAATCAAAAAAATCGGGAAAGCATTGTCCTCTGCCACACGGCTGAATATCCTGGATATGCTGAAAAACACCCCTCGTTCCTTACAGGAGATCGCCTCCATCCTTGACATCCCTCTTTCTTCCGCAGCGCTTCATATCAAGACTCTGGAGGAAGCGCACCTGATTGTCACGGAGAGCCAGCCGGGAATCCGCGGGTCCATGCGCGTCTGCATCTGCAGCATGCAATCCTTCCGCCTGGAAACCTTTGACGCCGACATTGACTCTGCCAACAAGACCATCTCTCTGGACATGCCTATCGGAAACTACTGCAGCTGCGACATCCATCCCACCTGCGGCCTGGCCGATGAAAACGGAGCCATTGAGGCGTATGACACCATCCAGTCCTTCTACGCCCCTGCCCGCACCAAGGCACAGCTGATCTGGTTCAGCAAAGGGTACATTGAATATCGCTTTCCCAACATTTACAACCAGCTGCTTCCTCTGGCCGAGATTTCTTTTTCCATGGAGATCTGCTCCGAAGCTCCTGGATTTCTGGAAAACTGGCCATCCGACATCACCGTTTCCATCAATGATATCGAAGTCGGGACTTTCCACTCTCCGGGAGATTTTGGTTCCAGAAGAGGCCGCCTGACCCCTCCGGTCTGGCCTAACGGCAATACACAATATGGTTTCCTAAAGACATTTTCCGTGCGGGAACACGGAAGCTTCCTTGACGGAAAGCCGGAGAATCCTCTGATCGGGCTGGCCGATCTCGAATTGGGAACCAAACCTTATATATCCCTGCGTATCGCTATCCGCGACGACGCCAAAAATATCGGCGGGGTGAATCTTTTCGGTGAAAAATATGGGGATCATCAGCAGGGGATCGTCATGAATCTGACTTATCTATGAATAAAAATATAAGAATTTTATAAAAACCTTGCATTTTTCCCTCCGAAGATGTATAGTATAGTAAACACTGATAAGTAGTTTTTAAAACTATATGGCGAAGTTTATTGTACTTGTTCTTGAAGGAGGGATTTTTCATGATGTTTAAGATCAAAGACCCGGGCAGCGCCCTTACCCATTTTATTGCCATGCTGCTGGCCCTGGCTGCCGCTACCCCTCTTTTGGTCAAGGCAGCGCATACGCCGGGACAGACCCATATCCTTGCGTTAACGATTTTCATTATCAGTATGATTTTGCTCTATGCTGCCAGCACCATTTACCATACTCTTGATATCTCACCGAAGGTAAACCAGATTCTGCGCAAGGCTGACCACATGATGATCTTTATTCTGATTGCAGGAACCTACACTCCGGTCTGCATGCTGGTTCTGGGAGACCATACCGGGTGGATGCTGCTGGCTCTTGTGTGGGCCATCGCCTTTTTCGGAATCCTGATCAACGCCCTGTGGATCACCTGCCCCAAATGGTTCTCTTCTGTGATTTATATTGCCATGGGATGGGTATGCGTGCTGGCTTTCAGCAAGATTATCGCCGCCCTTCCCGCCAGCGCCTTCGGCTGGCTTTTGGCCGGAGGAATCATCTACACCATCGGCGGAATCATCTACGCATTGAAGCTGCCGGTTTTCAACAGCCGTTTTAAAAATTTCGGCTCTCATGAACTTTTTCACCTGTTTGTCATGGGCGGAAGCCTCTGCCATTACATCATGATGTATGCTTTTGTCGCATAGTGCGAGAAGATATCCTTGACATTTAACATTTTTGTAATATAATGGACATATACCATTAAATTGGCTGTTAGAAGCTTTGCACGTATGGTAATATTACAGAATGTGAGGTGAACAAGATGACTCGCGACACTAATCATAAGAATTTTTCCGTATCTATAATTTTTGCCGTGCTTTTATGGATGGCCGTTTTGCAGGTTACCGCCTGGGGCAGCGAAGTGCCGGGCGGGGGAAAGGCCGTGGACGGCACCATCCACAATGTAGCCGTCTCCGATATCTCCAAAGGCTCCGACATCGTCAATGCCCCTAGCATCTCAGACCCTTCAGATGCTTTTGTTTCTCATGCTCCCGGCTCAAATGCTGCCTCTGTCTCAGCCAGCGGCGTACCCAGTTCGGGAGATTCTCCGGTGATTGTCTGCGGCGCTGGCAAAGCTGCCGCCGTCCAAAACAGACCGGCCCTGGAACGGGTTACCGGAAAAGGCGTTTCTCTGGGAATGTTCACCACGACCGGATATTGCCTTTGTGAAGTATGTTCCGGTGGTTTTGATCTGACTTATTCCGGGACCGTCCCTCAGGCACGCCACACAATCTCTGCGGATATTTCGCTTTTCCCCATCGGCACACGGCTGATGATCGGCGATACTATTTATACCGTAGAGGACATCGGTTCCAATGTAAAAGGCAATCATATTGATATCTATTACGAAAACCATGAAGAAGCTATGGCGCATGGCATGAAGACAGAAGAAGTTTTTTCTGTCAATTAATATCATTTGTCTATTCCCTGCACCCATGCAGGAAAACGGATATCCGCACTCCGGATATCCGTTTTTTATTTCCAATCTTATTTTCTTTTCGCTTCTCCTGCATCTTTTGTTCATATATTACATTTCTATTACATATATTTAAAGTGTGTTAATTTTCCATTTCTTTTTATTATGTAACAGGAAGGAGTACTCTCATGTTAAAAAGCAAAGCTTTATGGACATGCCTGATGCTAATGACAACCTTGCTGCAAAGCAGCATGATAATTACCCATGCAAAACCAATGGACGGATACTTTGATCAAATGGAAAACGGCACCATTGTCGGGTGGGGATGGGAATCCCATCTCCCCAACACCATTGTCCCTGTCCATGTCACGGTCACAAACCAGGAAACTTCCCAAGTGGTAGGAGATTTCCAGACCAGTGCCTCCGTCTACCGGACCGACTTAGAAGCAAACGGGATCGGCAATGGAAGACATGGTTTTCGTATCCGGATGGACTGGGACTCCCTGCCTGACGGCGCTTATCAGATTGAAGGCGAAGTGGCGGGCAAAAGTTTTGGCAATACCCAGTCCTATATCAAGGGAGAACCGGCGGAAACAGAACCGGCTGCAAAAGAACCGGCCGCTCCCGCCGCCGTTCAGGGCCGCTCCCTGGGGACGTTTCGTACCACCGGCTATTGTCCCTGCAGGCACTGCAGCGGAAAATGGGGCAAACGCACCAGTACCGGCGCCGTCCCACGTTCCGGCCACACGGTCGCTGTCGATCCCCGGGTCATCCCCTACGGCACGAAGCTGATGATCAACGGTACGGTTTACACCGCTGAGGATTGCGGCGGCGGAGTCAAAGGAAAGCATATCGACATCTATTACGATACTCACAGCCAGGCCCAGCAGCATGGCAGCCGTTCCATGGAAGTATTTCTGGTCCCCTGACAAATATTATGCTTCCAGCCGGCTGCGGCAGGCTTCAATGACCTGTTTCATTGCTGCCTGCCCCGGCGCCCCCAGGGTCATCCGGCGTTTAACACAGGCCTTCATGCTGATCGCCTCATAAATGTCCTCCTCAAACACCGGACTGACCGCCTGAAACTCTTCCAAGGCCATATCATCCAGTGCGATCCCCTTTTCCAGGCAATGCAGCACCAGCTGCCCCACAATCCCGTGGGCATCCCGGAAGGGGACTCCATGATTGACGAGGTAATCCGCGGCATCCGTAGCATTAGTAAAACCATTTTTGGCACTTGCTTCCATCACATCCTTATGGAATGTCATGGTGGATATCATGCCCGTAAACAGGGCCAGGCAGTCCTTTACGGTATCTATGGCGTCAAAAGTCAGTTCCTTATCTTCCTGCATATCCTTGTTATAGGCCAGAGGCAACCCCTTCATCGTAGTGAGGATTGCCACAAGCGCCCCGTAGACCCGCCCGGTTTTGCCGCGCACCAGTTCCGCAATATCCGGATTTTTCTTTTGGGGCATGATACTGCTGCCGGTGCTGTAAGCGTCATCCAGTTCCACAAACTGATATTCATTGCTGTTCCAGATAATAATCTCCTCGCTGAAACGGCTCAGGTGCATGGCAATCGTCGATAAGGCAGACAAAAGTTCGATTACATAATCCCGGTCCGCCACGGAATCCATGCTGTTGAATGTCGGCCCGTCAAATCCAAGCAAAGCGGCGCTGTATCCCCGGTCCAACGGATAAGTGGTGCCCGCCAAAGCCCCTGCTCCCAGGGGGCAGGTATTCATCCGCCTGCGAATGTCGTGCAGACGCCCCCGGTCCCTCTCAAACATTTCAAAATAAGCGCCGAGATGATGTGCCAGCGTCACTGGCTGCGCCTTCTGAAGATGCGTAAAGCCTGGCATATAAGTGTCCAGATTCTCCTCCATCAGCCGTAGCAACGTCCTCAAAAGCTCCTTCACCAGACTGTCCAGTTCCCCAATCTCATCCCTGCAATACAGCTTCATATCCAGCGCCACCTGATCGTTCCGGCTGCGCCCGGTATGCAGCCGCTTTCCGGCCTCCCCGATGCGCTCAATCAGATTGGCCTCCACAAACGAGTGGATATCCTCATGCTCTGCCGTAAACTCCAGCTTCCCGGACTCAATATCCGCAAGAATCCCTCTCAATCCCCCAATAATGGCATCCCGGTCTTCCCTTGACACGACTCCCTGCTTTTCCAGCATCGTCACATGGGCAATGCTCCCTTCAATGTCCTGCCGGTATAATCTGCGGTCAAAGGACAAAGATTCATTAAAATTGTGCACCAGCTGATTTTCCTCTTTTGTAAAACGTCCGCCCCAAAGCTTCATATCCTGTTCTCTCCTTATTTCTCTGTTTTTTGATATCCTTTATTCTGGTTTTTCTCATTCATCCAATTCATAACCGCGCCTTTTGCGTCTGCATCCCAGCCATCTCACGACTTCCAGCACAGACAAAAGCGCCACGCATCCAGCCGTAATCCATGCACCCTCTGTCAAACCAGCCGGCCGGTAATCCATCTCAATGCTATGATCCCCCGATGTCAGCTTCACTCCGATAAAGGCATCCAGAATCTTCTCTGCCGGCGCCTCTTTTCCATCCACCCAGATCCTCCATCCTTTATCATAAGGGATGGTCGTCATCATGATGCCGGCGTCAGCCGCGGAAATATTTCCCTCCAGATGCGTCTCTTCCCAGCTTTCCAATTCCCAGGGCACGGCGGAAAGCCTTTCGCAGGCCTGGGCCAAGCCGTCCTCGGAGAAACGATAGATATCTGCCCAAATGCCGTCCTGATTATCCTCTGCCGTCAGAGTAACCATATCCCCTGCCGTACAGTACCCCAATTCCAGCAGATATCCCCTGTCCACATTATTATAAGTCTTGCTTCCTTTCCAAGTCTCTGCCGTTACCTTCTCGATCTTACTATCCCCGACATAGGCATAATACTCTCCGCCCTCTTGCGGCGTAAAAGTCAGTTCCTTCCCGGACTGCGACGTGTCCGTCACCAGCGTCAGTACAGGAACCGCGCCCAGGCTGTCAGCCAGACTGTTCTGGACATCTGCCGGATTCCCCAGTTCCCGGTCCCACCGCTCCTCAAAATCATCCGGAACCAAAAAACCCAGCGGCAGGGTATACCGGTTCTGATACAGTACGGTATCCCCCTCTCTGGCCACGAATTCCCTCAGTCCCGTATCTACCGGCTCCTCTGAGTAAATCCCGTATTTTACGGCAAACAGCATATCCACCAGAGAAGTACTGCCGGTGATGCTGTAAGCATTCGTCGAACTCTCGCAGCCAAGCTTTTTAAACAGTCTCGTCAAATCTGCATTGGCCGTGGATGAAAACAGGGACACAGACGGAAAATTCATCCAGGCCCCGTCATTTTTTGTCTTCCGCGTCACCTTCTCCATCCGGAAGAACCCGTCTCCCCTGTGGGCAGGAAGCACCATGGACACCAGGGTTTTCACTTCTTCATTATCTCTGATATAGGCGGTACGGCTGGTAGTCGTGACACTGGTGACCGTCATATTTACCGCCGCCTCGATCGAGACCAGCGCCAGGGCGCATAAAACAGCCCGGTTTCTAAAGCGGGGCCCTGCATAGTACATCCACAAAATTCCCAGATATAAAGCCAAAAACAAAATAGCCACATAGAACACGGAAAAGTGAAAATGCTCTTCCGTCACCAGCTTCTGTGCCAGTATCACAAATCCCACGGCTCCCCAAAAGGCCAGCAGCACATGCCGCCACGGCGTCCCGGGAAGCAGCAGATACGCCTTACAGCACATCACCAGCACCAGGAAAATATAAATATAGGACTGGCGGCAGGGCAAACTGTTCGGAAAATGAAACCCATGCCAGATAAAGTTCAATATATTAATTGAGAAACTGGCAAAGAAAAGCAGCAGCAAGATACTATAGACTGCTTTTTCTTTCCCCGAAATCCGTTTTGCGGCCAGATAGAGCGGCAAAAACATCAGCACTGCCACCCCGCAATAAATGTTCGGCCAATGATCCAACCCGATTTCTGATTCCACATTTCCGATATGGCGCGCCGCCATATCCATGATAGAAAAATAGGGGTCCTGCAGCTTGGGGAACTTAAACTTCCCCGATGCCGTCGTCATCAAAGCATGGACTTCCGGTAAAAGCACGGCTGCCGCCAGGCCTCCGGCCAGCAGAGAGTAAAAGGCAAACAGAAAATACCGGCCAAGAAGCTTTTTTCCCGTCATCTCCCTCTCCATCACCAAAAGCGCGATAAAATACAGCACCATAAAAATGCAGGTCATAATGGAGATATAATAGTTGGAAAGAATGGAAACCCCCAACGCCAGACAGTACCAGAGCCCTTTCCCCTCCCGTACCAGATGTTCCAATCCCAGCATAATCAAAGGAAAAAGAATAATGCAGTCCAGCCACATAATATTCCAGCTATATGCCGCCATATAGCCGGAAAGGGCATAAAAAACACCAAAAAACGCTGTCCCAAAGTCACTGGTCTGACAGTGTTTCCGCAAATAGTAAGTCATGGAAAGACCGCAAAACCCCGTCTTTATCACGATCATATAAGTCATGAATTCGATTACCAGTCCCGCCGGGCAAAAAAATAGCAGCCAGTTGAGAGGGCTCGCCAGATAGTACGCATAAAGAGCTGAAAAATTCACTCCCATGCCCACGTTCCAGCTGTAAAGCAGGCTCTCCCCATTCGCCAGTTTGTGACGGAACTCAGAAAAAAACGGAGCGTACTGGTGATACATATCTGTCCGCAGAAAAGACTCCTCACCAAACGGATAGATCCCCCTCTGAGCAAAGATAATCAGCATAATCACCATCGGCGCCAGAAAGGCAACCACTAACCCGTCGCCCGGCCGGATCAGGCTCCAGGAGGATGCCCCTCCCTCCTGCCGCCGTGATCTCCTCTCCCTGGCAGCCTCCCACAGCTCTTCCTCTGCTTCGTCCTCTTCCCACGCTTCCTCTGGCAGCTGATCTTCCATCCATTCCTCTTCTGTCATCTCATCCTCTGACGGTCTGTTTTCGGCCTCTGCAGCCAGGCCGCCTGCCGCCTCACCTGTCACCGCATCCGCCATCAGGCCCTCTGCCTTTGCTTCCCTTGCCAACTCGTTCTCTGCCAGTCCTTCCCTATATTTCTCTTCTTCCGCTCTCATTTCCAAATCTTCGCTCCCGCCAACTGAGCCTGCCGTTTGACTTGTCATCAGTAAATCCTCTAACTCTCTCGTAATCCGGTTGATATCCTCTCGCGCCATTCCGCTTTCTCCTTACTTACGATTCTTCCTGTCTCCCCACTGCAGGAACCAAATTCTTCCCGGTTTCTATCGTCTTCATTGTATTATAGGACAGGAACCCCGAAAAGTAAAGTTTTGCCGGATATTCCGTCATAATAAAAATTATGCTACTTTTTTACAAGGTGAGGAAAATGTCAAACAGACAGGCCATGGACAGCCAGGAACCAGTTCAGGTTTCCGAAAAAAAGAATGATGGCCTTTCCCGGAATTTAGGACGTATACCCACCGGGCACACCAAAAGAGCCAGGGCCTGGCAAGGCCCTGACTCTTCCTCAATCCCCCGGTTCGGGTTTACGCCTCTTTGTTTTCCTTCCTGTCGGCCAGAATCTTATTGATACTGACAATCTTCACGCAAAGAGCAAACAGCTCCATCGCCAGAGTCAAATCCTCCAGCGGCGGATACGAAGGCGCAATGCGGATATTGCTGTCATGCGGGTCCTTCCCGTAGGGATAGGTCGCACCTGCCCCCGTCATGATCAGACCGGCTTTCTTACAGCGTGCCACGATCTCCTTCGCGCAGCCATCCATGGCGTCAAAGGAAATAAAATAACCGCCTTTGGGATTCGTCCAGGAGGCGATCCCAAGACCATCCAATTCCCTCTCCAGCGTACCGGTCACCGCCTCAAATTTGGGCCGCATAATATCCGCATGAAGCCGCATATGTTCCACCATGCCGTAAATCCCTCCAAAGAACCGCACATGGCGCAGCTGGTTCACCTTGTCATGTCCGATCGTCTGAAACTTCAGCTGCTTCTCAATATCCTCCAGATTGTTGCGGGAGGTGGCAATCGCCGCAATACCGGAACCCGGAAAACTGATCTTTGAGGTAGAGGAGAATTTATACACCAGATCCGGATTGCCGGCCCGCTTGCACTCTGCCAGAATCTCAATCAGATGATCCTGATCATAATCATACAGATGATGAATCCCATAGGCATTGTCCCAGTAGATCCGGAAATCCGGCGCCGCCGGCTTTAAACGGGCAAAACGGCGGACCGTCACATCGGAATAACTGTTGCCGGTAGGATTGGAATACTTCGGAACGCACCAGATTCCTTTAATGCTTTCATCCTCTGCCACCAGTTTTTCCACAATATCCATATCCGGCCCCTCGCCGGTCAGCGGCACGCTGATCATCTCAATCCCAAAATACTCCGTGATGGCAAAGTGACGGTCATATCCCGGCACCGGGCATAAAAACTTCACCTTATCCAGTTTGCACCAGGGAGTGCATCCCATCACCCCATGCGTCATGGAACGGGATACCGTATCAAACATGACATTCAGGCTGGAGTTTCCATAGATAATAATATTGTCCGGAGAGACTTCCATCATATCCCCGATCAATTCCTTTGCCTCCCCGATTCCCGTCAGCACACCGTAGTTTCTACAATCCGTGCCATCGTCACAAGTCAGGTCATCATCACTGCTTAACACATCCATCATGCCCATGGAAAGGTCCAGCTGGTCTACGCTTGGCTTTCCCCGGGACATATCCAATCTCAGATCTTTACCCTGAAAATCACGGTATCGAACCGACAGCTGCTTTTTCAACGCAAGTAATTCTTCATTGCTCATCTCTGCATACGGCTGCATATTTTCCTCCTTTTTTGTCCACGCTTTTTTGGACATCCTGGTACACCCGGAGGGTGTTCCTCCTTTTTTGTCCACGCTTTTTTGGACATCCTGGTACACCCGGAGGGTGTTCCTCCTTGATCCTGTTCTTTTCACTGTTTCTTATTCTACACGAAAACCTTTACCTTTACAATCCATTTTCTTCTCATTCATTCTCCAGCAATTCTTTTGCCAGTTCGTTCACTACTGCCGGGTCTGCCTTCCCTTTCATCGCCCTCATGGTCTGTCCTACCACAAATCCCATGGCTTTTTGTTTCCCCGCCTTATAATCTGCCACTGACTGCGGATTTTCCTGCAGAATCTTTTCAATCACCTGGCGCAGCTGGTTTGTATCGTTGACCACTTTCAGGCCCTTTTCCTCGACATACCGGGAAGGATCTACATTATCCGCAAACACTGCCTCAAACACACTGCGGGCCACCGTGCGGTTAATCACATTATTGTCTACCAGTTCCACCAGCTTTGCCAGGTTTTCCGGTGCAAAAGAGATATCCTCCGGCTCCTGCCCGTGTTCCTTTAACAGACGCATGCCATCCGTCATCAGCCAGTTTGACACCTCCTTGGGTCTGTTGCAAAGCGCCACGGTCTCCTCAAATATATCCGCCAGATGCTTGGAACCGGTAAGGATTTCGGCATCATATTGCGGAAGCTGATATTCCGTCTGGTAGCGACCCAGCTTTTCCGTCCGCAGTTCCGGCTGCTGCGCCTGAATCCGGGCAATCCATTCATCGCTGATGATTACCGGGACCAGATCCGGGTCCGGGAAATAACGGTAATCCTGGGCATCCTCTTTGGAACGCATGGCGTGAGAGGATTCCTTATTGTCATCCCACCGCCTGGTTTCCTGGATCACCTTCCTTCCGTCTTCCAGAAGTTCGATCTGGCGGTTCCTCTCTCCCTCAATTGCACGGGCAATCGCTTTAAAAGAATTCAGGTTCTTCATCTCCGTACGGGTTCCGAATTCCTTCGCCCCTGTCTCCCGCACCGACAGATTCACATCGGCACGCATGGAGCCTTCCTGAAGCTTGCAGTCGGAAGCACCCAGATACTGGATGATCAGCCGCAATTTTTCCAGATACGCAATCACTTCATCGGCGCTGCGCATATCCGGCTCTGATACGATTTCAATCAAAGGCACGCCGCTGCGGTTATAATCTACCAGAGAGCAATCCTCCCACTCGTCATGAACCAGTTTGCCGGCATCCTCCTCCATATGGATCTCATGAATTCCGATTTTCTTTTTACCTGCCGCCGTCCCGATTTCCACCCAGCCATCATGACAAATCGGCAGGTACAGCTGGGAAATCTGGTAATTCTGTGGATTGTCCGGATAAAAATAATTTTTGCGGTCAAATTTGCAGTATTGATGAATCTTACAATTGGTAGCCAGCCCCACGGCCAGCGCATATTCTACCACCTGTTTATTAAGAACCGGCAACGAACCTGGCATTCCGGTGCAAACCGGGCAGGTATGGGTATTGGGGGCGCCGCCGAACTCCGTGGAACAGCCGCAAAAAATCTTGGTTTTCGTAGCCAGTTCCACATGGACTTCCAGGCCAATGACCGTCTCATACTGTTTTCCCATATTATTGCACCTCCTGTTCTGCTTCTTTTTCTGCCTTTTGCCTCGCCATTTTGGGCATCTCATAGCTGCGGGTGCATTCATAGGCATAGCCGGCGCGTATCAGGTTCTTTTCCTTAAAACAATCTCCGATCAGCTGCAAACCGATCGGCAATCCCCTGGAATCACATCCGCACGGCACGCTCATCCCCGGCAATCCTGCCAGATTCACCGCAATCGTATAGATATCCCCCAGGTACATTTTCAGGGGATCGCCCAGGGATTCCCCCAGCCGGGGAGCCGTGGAGGGCGCTGTCGGGCCCAGAATCACATCATACCGCGCAAATGCTCGGTCAAACGCCTGCTTGATCAGTGCCTTCGTGCGGAGCGCCTTCAGATAATAGGCGTCATAATAACCGCTGCTGAGCACAAAAGACCCCAGCATAATCCTGCGCTTCACTTCCTCGCCAAATCCCTCCGAACGGCTTTTCTTATACATATTGTGCAACCCTTCATATTCCTTGGTCCGATAACCATATTTGACGCCATCGAACCGGGACAGGTTGGAACTGGCCTCTGCGGAAGCAATCACATAATAAGCCGGAATCGCGTACTCTGCCAGGCTCAGGTCAAATTCCTCTACCACGGCACCTTTTTCTTCCAGCGTTTTTGCGGCCGCCAATACTGCCGCACGCACCTCATCATCCAGGCCCTCGCCCAGATAATCCGTCGGAATGCCGATACGCATACCGCTGACATCATCCACCAAGGCCGACGTAAAATCACAATCCTCCCGAAGGATGGATGTGCTGTCCTTTTTGTCCTGAAACGCTATTGTCTCCAGAATTGCCGCGCAGTCCGGCACGCTGCGGGCTATCGGCCCAATCTGGTCTAAGGAGGAGCCGTAGGCAATCAGGCCGTAACGGGACACCGTTCCATAAGTCGGCTTGATTCCGGTCACTCCGCAGAATGAACTGGGCTGCCGGATCGAGCCGCCGGTATCCGAGCCGAGAGCATAAAAACATTCACCGGCAGCCACGGCAGCGCAGGAACCGCCGGAAGAGCCTCCCGGCACATGCGCCGGATTCCAGGGATTCTTTGTCTCTCCGAAAGCGGAGGTCTCCGTAGTGCTTCCCATGGCAAACTCATCCATATTGGTCTTTCCCAGAACCACAGCGCCTTCCTTTATCAGCCTTTCCACCGCCTCTGCCGTGTAAGCCGGCACAAAATTTTCCAAAATTTTAGAACTGCAGGTGGTCGGCAGTCCCGCCAGGCACATATTGTCTTTCACGGCCATCGGAACTCCTGCCAACGGTCCGCAAAGCACGCCATCGTCAATCTCTTTTTGTACCCTGGCCGCCTGCTTTCTCACATTTTCCTCATCCACGGTCACATAACAGTTCAGTTCCGGCTCCAGTTCCCTGATCTGTGCCAGCGACGCCTCTGCCGCTTCCGCGACGCCAATCTCTCCTGCCTTTATCTTTCTTCCCAATTCCACGGCAGTCAAATCCAGAATATCCATCGTCTCCTCCTCTTCCCGCTATTCCACAGTCTTCGGCACCTTAAATGCCCCGCCCTTCTGCTGCGGCGCGTTTTTCAGCATATTCTCCCGATCGTCACCATTTGTCACCACATCTTCCCGAAACACGTTGCTTACCGGAAATACATGGGACATCGGCTCTGCCCCGCTGGTGTCCAGTTCGTTTAATTTGTCAATATAGTCCAGCATCTTCCCCATATCACGTTTGGCGGCTTCCTTCTCCTCGGGGGAAAGTTCCAGTTTTGCCAAAATGCCTACATATTCGATTGTCTCATCGCTGATTATGTTTGCCATCTTTTCCTCCATTCCATGCGTGCCCTGCTTTTTTTGCTTTTTGCTTTCTTCCTGTCTGATTCTTTTCCGGTTTTCCCCGGATTTTTCCAGTTTTCTGGGTTTTTCCAGTTTTCCGGGTTTTTCCAGTTTTCCGGGTTTTCCAATTTTTCCGGTTTCTTCAATTTTTCCAGCTTTTCCGCATTTCTTCTGTTTTGCCGGCCTACGGCTCCAGCCTGGTCACATCTCTCGGAAACATAGTGGTTTCGCGCACATTCTGTTCATCCAACAGCCGCATCGTCATCCGTTCCAGTCCGATTCCCAACCCTCCGTGAGGCGGCATGCCATATTTAAAGATCATCAGGTAATCCTTGATATCCTCCGGGTCCATGCCCCGTTTGTCCATCTTTTCCAGAATCATGGCATAATCATGAATACGCTGTCCTCCGGTGGTAATCTCCAACCCTTTATAGAGCAGGTCAAAGCTTAAAGTGAAGCGGTTGTCCTCCGGATCATCCATGGCATAAAAGGGGCGTTTTTTAGACGGATAATGTGTGACAAACACAAAATCGCTGTCATACTCTTCCTTAAAATAACGGCCGATCAGCTGCTCCTCTTCCGGTTCCAGATCAAACGGATTGCGGATTTTGCGGTTGTATTTTTCAGAAACCAGTTCCTTTGCCTTGTCAAAACGGACCTGCGGAATCTGCCTGATCTCCGGCAGAATCACTCCCAGAAGTTCCAGTTCTTTCTGGTATTCCCGGCCCAGAAGTTCCATGGTATATTGTAAAAATCCGGTTTCCATGGCCATCACATCCTCAAAGCCGTCGATATAACCCATCTCAAAATCCAGGCTGATATATTCGTTTAAATGGCGGGTCGTATTATGTTTTTCCGCGCGGAACACCGGCGCCGCCTCAAACACCCGGTCGTAAACTCCGACCATGGTCTGCTTGTAAAACTGCGGACTCTGCCCCAGTTCGGCCCGCTTGTTAAAATAATTCAATTTAAACACATTGGCTCCGCCTTCGGCTCCCCGGGACACAATCTTAGGCGTGCGGATTTCCGTAAATCCCTGTCCGAACAAAAATTCCCGAAATCCCCTCACAATCCCTTCCTGAATCTTAAACTTTGCCCGCTCCCGCACATTACGTAAAGAGATGGGGCGCAATGCCAGTTTTGTCTCCAGGGATGTGTTCATCCTCCATTTATTAATGGCAAGAGGAAGGGTTTCTGCCGGTTCCGATAAAACCCGAATCTCTGACAGATGCAATTCAAACCCCTGCGGGGCCCGTCCCTCCCTGGCTACTGTGCCGGTCACCTCCACCGCCGACTCCTCTTTCAACTCCTTTAAATCAAAGCCGGTTTTTCCTTCCTCATATACACACTGTACCAATCCCTCCGATTTGCGCAAAATGATAAATGCCACATCCCCCATATTCCGGATATTATGCACTGCTCCATTGACCTTTACGACCTTCCCCTCATAATCTCCTTCCAGAATTTCCCAAACTCCCAGAGTCTCCTTTTCCTTTACACCTGTTAAAAATTCCACAATATTTCCTCCTACTATAAATGGAATCCCGGCGCCACCCCGGCCGAAGTTTCCTCCGCCTGCCGCGCCGGCCGATTATGATTCCGGTCCGCTTTTAAAAACGCTTTTGCTCACCCCGGCAAAACCCATCAGCGACGCGTTTTGCCGGATGCTTCACAAATAAAAAAACCGTCCCGGAATACTGTTACATATTCCGGGACGGGTCATGTCTTCTGATCGAATCATGCTCCGCGGTACCACCCGCATTGAGATCGCCTGCCCACTACAAAAGCCGACGCTCCACTCTTGGCACATAACGGATGCCATCCGGGTATCCCTACTTGAAATCCTACTGTTTTCTGATAACAGTCAAACGGTTCAGGATACCGGCTCCGGAGTGTTCCCTGACTGCCTGGTCCAACCTGACGGCGCTCTCAGTCGGTGACGCCATCTTCCTGTCGAA
>CAMSTY010000066.1 GCA_947063875.1 uncultured bacterium | reverse complement strand
TTTGAGTTAGACCCTATTCAGGAACTAACTCGGCAGCTTAACTAACTGACATTGGCGGTGAAAAGATACATATTCTGGATAAGATGTCCCTTGCAGAATACCGTCTCCACCCTCTCTTTGTGGATCTTTTGATATCTGGCTCCCGGATTTATAATATAGAACTGCCGGAAAAAACAAAGATTATTTATGTGGATTATTTATTAAAAGAAGAAGATTTGAAGAATATTCAAAAGTTTGTATTGGAAAACAAGGAAATACCCTCTTCCTTTTCAACAAAAGGCGGCCGCCCTAAAAGCCGGCGCCGCCCCAAATGAACGAAATCCCGAACCGGTCACCGGCTCTGCCTTTCGCGGTACAGCCCCATCAACTGCTCCTGCAGCTTAAGTCCCTGCCGATAAAAGCCCAACAAATCCTCGGCACTGTACTCCTGCTTAATCGTGTCATCCGAATACCGGTTTGCGTCTTCCGGAGTAATCCCGGTAAACCACTTGCAGTCCACAAAATTGTTGCTGCAGTAATTTGTTTCATAATATCCGTTGGTGAGGGTCATCAGTTCCTGACCGTTTTCCGGAGAATCCGCCCTGACATAGAGCCGGACAACCATGTCATAATATTCATTAGAACCCGGGGTGGCAGTATTCTCAAAAAAAGGAGCGCTGTCCATGTTCCTCTTATAGATTTGCAGCCGAACCGTTCTTTGTGCCTCCACATATCCCTTTTCCGGATACAGCACCTGCACAAATCCTGGCTTTACAATCTCTGAAACATACTGGTCAAAACCATCATAAAAGCAGTATCTTCCCCCTTCCGGGTCTGTCAGCACCAGGACCGGGCCGGCTGACTTCCAGTAATAGCGCAGAAGTCCTTCATCACCAGCTGTCTCCGTAAAACGCGGCAGCACGGACACCTGATATCCCCAGCTCTCGATCTCCTCCTGATAATCCGGAAGTCCTTCAATGACAGCCTGTACCATAATATATTCTGTTTTTCCCAGCCTCCACCGGCAGGCCAGAAATGTCGTAAGTGACAGAACTGCCACCAAAGCGGAAACGATCCATTTTAGGTGTGTTCTTCTTTTCATTCTTTCTTTATGCCCTTTTTGGTGATCCCGCGGATAACGCCCTTATTTGCCTGTCCTTTTATAGCATCCGTTATAAATAGCTACGGCCCGATATTTTAATGGATCTTTTTGCCAAGTTCAAATGCTTCTTTCAGTTCCGGCTTCCCTTCAATGTCGCCCACCGCCATATTCCCTCCTGCAAGGACAGTCCCAAGATTTTCCCACCTCAAATGTTCCATTAGATGGTTATAATACAGCACCACATCTTCAAAGCCGCTGCCTTCCGCCGCCATCAGCAGGGCGGAAACCCTTCCGTTTCCGCGGAGAAGATTTCCGTCCCCTTCCTCTAATGCAAACAGGCGGTCGACCGCTGTCCTAAGCTGCCCGCTCATATTCCAATAATACAAAGGCGTAGCAAGCACCACCACATCACAATCCTTTACCGCCGGATAAATCTGCGCCATATCATCCTTCTGGACGCAGGGGCATTCCCTGCTGCTTCTGCCCCCAAAGCAGCCCCGGCACCCATGGATATCCATATCACTTAAGAAAAATTCTTTGACCGTGTTGTCCGCACTTTCCGCGCCTTTTGTAAATTCCCTGACCAACGCGGAAGTATTTCCTGCCCTGCGCGGACTTCCGTTCAATACCACTATCTTTTTCCCCATGCCTTCGTTCCTCCATTTCCTGTCAGATCTTTTCTGCCAATGCAGCCGCCTGGCGGCAGCCATCGGTCTTCTCAATATCCCCGGCATTCAGAACACCCGGAACAAGCACCTCACCCACCATCTTCCATTTCAGCAGCGCCGCGGAACGCTCAACCGGGATACGCACGCCGTCCATAACCGACGCATCCTCTTCTTCGCAGCAGGTGATCAATGCGCACTCTTTCCCCGCCATATCCTTTCCCGCAACGCAGAAAGAAAACAGCCTGTCAATGACTCCTTTGATCTGTGCCGGGATCGAATACCAGTAAACCGGCATCGTAAAGACGACCGCATCCGCCTCCAGGATTGCCGGTGCGATGGTATTGAAATCATCATCAAAGGAACAGGCCTTTCCTGTCTTGAAGCAGGTCTCACATGCGTGACAGCCTCCTACGTTTTTCATGGCCGCATCAAAACGGGTCACCGTATGTCCTATGCCCTCTGCCGCCTGGATAAAGGCATCCGTCATGGCAAAACTGTTCCCATTTTTTCTTGGACTTCCTGTGATCACAACAATCTTTTTACCCATAAAACATTCCTCCATTATTTTCATATTTGAATTCTCATGCCCTTCCTTTGCCGGATTGACTTTTCTGTTGCTGATATTATAATTATAGTGAGAATATATCAAAAAAACAAGTACGCACACTCAAGTGCGATACTTACCTAAAGGAGAGTGTAAAATTGGACAAACGCTGTATATCACAAGAATGCCTGGGAATCACCGGTTTCAGCTATACCTTATCTCTGATCAACGGGAAATATAAAATGACGATACTTTATACGCTTATGGAATTTGGCGTAGTCCGTTTTAATGAAATGAAAAAATATATCGGTGAAATCTCTTATAAGACACTCAGTTCTGCTTTAAAAGAATAGGAATCACGCTGATTCCCATTCTTGATTCCATGTGCGAATGGGGCGACCAAAAACGGGCCTCGAATACGTTTCTTAAGCAGCTTCAGGAAGAACTGAATGCCATTGATCCGCATACCAGAACTCCTCTCACTCATAAAAAGTCTTCCGAAACAAAACCCCCAGCGGGATCTCGATCTCCTGCCCCGGACGGATCTGGTCCGGGTTTGGGATAAGTCCGGGCTGATAGGCAGCAATCTCATAGGCCAGGTCCAGATCCTCTCCGTAATGCCTGGCGATAACCGACAGATTCTCCCCCTTCTCCACCCGATGATAATAGGGAAGGGACACAAAGGTACTCATCACACGTTCTCTCAGCTGCCGGTTTGCCACTCCCTCCTCCTGTCTGGAACCAGGAAATGACTCAAACACGATCACCCAGTTCGACTGTCTGGAATCCGTGACAGGAATATAGACCGATGCCTGGTGCAAAAGCTGGTCCGGATTGTTTGTACTGTGAATTCCCACATCCGCAGAGACAAACTCATGGTAAAAGGAAGTAAACTCTCCCTTCTCAAGGCTGACAGCCTCCCTCTCCACATCCTCTTCCAGGGCACTTCCCAACAGGCGGCAGAGGAAATCCTCTGTATCCAGATATTCTCCTATGGCATCTTTTGAGGAAAAATCAAAGATGCTCCATTCCTTAAATACCAGAATCCTCCCATAATCCTCCCTGGGGTCCACCGTAAGATTCACCTCCCAGTTCCTTATATTACACTTTCCCAGATTGCACCAAATGATAATCTCCGCCGCCTCAGCCTCTCCCTTTTTCAGATCATAGATCAGCAGCCAGTCCGAATCCTTCTCCCGCAATTCAAACGCATAATCCTCTGTCACAGGATTTCCCATAGCTTCCTCCAAAAAGCCGTTTATTCCTCCCCCTTCCACATAATCCTGAACCTGCTCCAGGCTTCCTTCCAGATTTTCATCAAAATATTCTGACCAGTCGTGGATAAACCCACCGGATGCCTCCTCCTCCCACTCCGGGACAAAGGACAGCGGACAGGCATCCGTAGAACCCACATACCAGTCCAGGGGATATTCCATATAAAACTGGTCACTGCAGAACGCCTTGTGATAATAGTGCTGCCGCCCTGCTCCCTCTCCTTTTATGTAATCGGTCACATCCAGTCCCATAAATCCCAGATAAACAACCGGAAAATCATCCGGTACATACTCAGGCTCCTGTTTTTCCTTGATTTGCGGATGCCCTGTCCGCTCCTTTACATACTCCTCATAACTCCCATCATCCATACAGTCCACTCCGCCTACAACATAGGCAGAAAACACACCCCGGGACCGTTCCTCCACCTGGAAATCCTCTTCCCATAAATCCTCCTCTCCAAAATCCTCTTCCCACAAATCCGCCGCCGTGCCCCCGCAATAATTCTGAGGCATTGAATACATCACCCCCAGAAACGCCGCCAGCAAAATCTCCATCAAAATCTTTCCCATATACTACTCCTTTAACCCCATCCGTGCTCTGAACCCATTTTCAGCCAGGATATGTCATAATCTTGTCAAATGATCGGTATTCTTTTGGGACCCTTTTTTCATTTTATTATACTCTGGTTCTGATACAATGACAATATTCTTCTCGTTGCAAGCTGCAATTATTAACTTTCTGCTAAATGAATTTTTTTACTATAATCCTTTTCTTTAAATGCTTTGATGACTGTCGAGGTTCTTTTTTCCTTAAAGGGGGAGTTTTCATGGAAGGGGGAACGCAACCGTACAAAACATCGCCGGAAGAGTCCGGGGCGGGCAAGGTTCGGCTCCCGTTTCGGGTCAGCTGTCTCTGAGCCAAAAAGACGGCAGTCACAAAGAAACTTTTTATCCCTTCATTCGGTGTGCTGTATTGATTAACGTTTCAAAGAATATTCGGATGCAGCGGGTCAGGAATCGTTCTTTTCAGAAATTCGGCATCAGAATGCTGAAAGGCGGAGATTTATATGAACAAGAAGAAAGCTTTTTTGATTATGTTGAATCCCGGTCAGAAAATACGGTTGAAAAGCGGATACAATCTTTGAAATGCCCCATCATACCCATTGACGGAACAAAACCTATTGATAAAAATGTGGATTTTATCATAACTCAGCTGCGAAAACAGACAAGTGCATTTTATAATACTGAAAGGTCTCCCTGTCAAAGCAAACCATTTGTACATCCATATCCGGATGCAATGCCAGAAACTCCAGAATCGTCCCTACAGCAACCGCAGATGCCCGGTCAAAGGGGAACCGGGGTATCCTTTTGTGATTTTCGCCTGCCCGGTTCTGCATCCATTCATCATCCGGCACTCTGCCAGAAGTTCCGGTCCCGCTGCCCTGTGGATGGCGCCATCCACACCGCCGCCGCCCAAAAGGCTGGTATTGGCAGCATTTACAATGGCATCCGCTTCTATCTTTGTAATATCTCCTAATGTAATTCTCAGCATAGAACTCTCCTTTTCCTCTCTTAATCCACATCCTGCGCTCTTATTTTGCCATATCGCCCTGCCGGTGTCAGATGCGGAGCAAAATCCCGCATACCTTTAGCCGCACTCAGCCTTATTCTTACTGTTTTATAAAACGGCTGTCCGTCTCCGGTATCCCGCCCTCATCAGAAATATAGCGTTCCACCCTCATATGCAGATCATACTTCACCCGAAGTTCCGCAATCTTCTCCATCATCAAAGAAGCATGATGCCGGTCAATGGCTTCCTGATCTTTCCAGCAGTCAATCAGCAACACCGTCTCCGGATCTGCAACAGGAGTAAAATATTCATACCGCAGATTTCCCTCTTCCCTGCGAATTTCTGCCACAGTTCCGCTGCTCTCCATTTCCTCTGCAAACTTCCGGGCATTACCGTTTATCCCGGTATAATAAATATTTACAATTATACTCATGTATGTTCCCTCCTGTTTTTTCAGTCAGTATCCGTGACACTTCTCTAATTGAACCCCGGGCAGCATACTCTTCCTATTTCATAATCAATCACCCTCATAACTCCCCATTTCTACCGCCGCCAGACACCCCTCTTTTATCACCAATCATAACAGAAAAAGGCCGCCATAGCAACCAGGTTTCAGAAGTAACTTCTATCTGTCTGCCAAAGCGGCGTTATTCATCATAGGGTTGAAGGGAAGCTATTTTGTAGCAAAGCCAACACCCAGCAGCCGTAAATACCATCGCCGGAAGAGTCCGGGTCTGGCAAGGTTCGGCTCCCGTTTCGGGTCAGCTGTCTCTAAGGCAAAAAGACGGCAGTCACGGTGAGGTGTTCTTACGCAGCCGTGTCTTCGCACGTTGCTGCTACTTCAAAGGGATTCGTACAACTGCCGTCTTTTTGCCTAAGATACAGCAAGACCCTGCAAAAGTCGCCGAACCTTGCCAGACCCGGACTCTTCCGGCGATGGTATTTACGGCTGCGTACCCCCTTTGCTTCCCACACAAAGCATCAATAAAACAGCAACCAGGATTTTCAATCCTATTAATCGCTAACTACTGCAAATCATCTTTCAAACTTGGTATCCGCGCAGATGCCTTTGTCAGTAATTCACGTCCCACGCTATTAGCATAGTCCCGTTTTTCATCCTCATCCACAAGAGTCAGGCGTCCTTTATCTACAGTAATCACCCCATTTACCATAACCGTATCTACCATACGGGCATCACCGCTTATGACAATGCAGTCTACCGGATCATTGCATCCTCCGGCATATTGAAGCTGGCTCCAGTTAAGCATAGTGATATCCGCTGCCATCCCTGGTGCAAGATATCCGATATCTTCTCTCCCAAGGCTTCTTGCACCGCCGCGGGTCCCCATATACAGGATATCCTCCGCTGTGCACGAGCCGTTTCCAAAGCTTAAACGATTCAACAGGTAAGAAACCCGCATTTCCTCCATAAAATTAGATGAATTGCTGCTTGCCGCCCCGTCAACTCCCAGTCCGATCCTTTTGATCCCTGTGTTCAACATATCCTTCACTCGACAGGAACCAGAGCTTAAGTACATATTAGAAATCGGACAGCTTGCCACACCCGTATTTGTCTCCGCCATAATCCGAATGTCCTCATCATCCAAATGAATACAATGCGCATAATAGAAACGGTCGCCAAGCAGATTATGGCGCCGGAACCATTCTACCGGCCGACAGCCAAAGGTTTCCATGGTATACTGGGTCTCGAATACGCTTTCTGCCAAATGTCCATGCACCATAATATCATGTTTCTCGGCAAAATCAATGGTCGCTTTCAGAATCTCCTCCGTGTCATACTGAGCAATGCTAGGTCCGATCCCCACCCGGCACATGGAAAACTTCAATGGATCGTGGTACTTTTTTACCAATCTTTCCGCATCCTCCATGACACGTTCCGTGGTATCCACAACCTCCGGACACACCACATCACTGACTACAGAATGATAGGAACGCACTGGATGGAAACGGATACCGATTTCCTTTGCTGCTTCAATCTCTGCGTCCATCAGTCCTTTCACATAGACTGGATGAGGATACCACAAATCATTGGATGTCGTACAGCCAGACTTCATACCTTCACCCAGGCTTGTATAAATCCCTGCCCGTGCCACCTCAGGACTTAAATCTTTATAAATTTCATACATAACTGTCAGCCATGGCTCCAAAGCCATCCCCTGAGTCGCCTTGATGTTCCGTATCAGCGTTTGCCAGGTATGATGATGGGTATTGACAAAACCTGGAACTATAATCTTTCCTGATGCATCAATCTCCTTATTTATTTCAATCTCAGGATACTGTTTTCTGAGTCCTTTCCCAATCGCCAGGATGCGGTTGTCACAAACCAGCAAATCCCCGTAACGCACCCGGGTACGCTCGTCATCCATGGTGATGATCCAATCGGCATTTTTATATAGTGTGTAGTTCATATACCCTCTCTTTCCATTATAAGTACTCTATGAAACCTTTTCTGCTGCATATCATCCAATATCTTTTCTCAGCAGCTATTACTCCTGTTTGGCGCTCTCCCCCAGTAAAACGCTCAGTACCATCGCCACAATTGCCGTCCCCGGGACACCGCTGAACAGGGTGGATGCCCATGAAGGCAGAAGCGCCAGCGCATCCGGCACAACCGAAAAGCCTACGCCGATAGCTATGGATACCCCGACAATCGTTGTGGTACGAGGAGTAAGGTTCTCTGATTTGATTACGTTCATTCCGGATACCACAATAGTTCCAAAAGCAGAGAGGGCCACGCCTCCGATAACCGCTGACGGAATTGCCGCGAAAAGAGCACACAGCTTGGGGCAAAATCCACATAAGAGCACTACGCCTCCGGCCATAGCCGTAATATAACGGCTGGTAACACCTGAAAGACCACACAAGCCAATATTTGCGCTTCCCGAAATCGTCGGACACATATTGAATAAAGCTCCCACTACAGAACTGATTCCCTGCGCAAGAACACCGCCCTTTGTCTCTTCACTGGTAGGAAGTTCCCCTTTTGCCAGCATTGCCGCCGAAGACTGGTCTCCAATGAGTTCAACCAAGGCAAAAATAGCCAGCACGGTTACGGTTATAACAGGCCCCATTTCAAACTTAATTCCAAAATGAAGAATCCGGGGAAGCCTGAACCATGCCTCGTCTATTACACTGGAAAGGTCCAGTTTTCCGGCAGCCGCAGCTGCCATTGACATGATGATAATAGCAATCAGCGGAGACGCCTTGGACAGGAAATTCTTTCTGCAGTAATGATTCAAAAGCAACATGATTAAAATGGTTCCAAGGGCAAGTCCAAGATTTATCGGACTTCCAAAATCCGGGGCTCCTACGCCGCCTGCGCAATAATTAATTCCCACGCCGATCAGGCTCAGTCCCAGGGACATTACCACCGCACCGGCAATGTATGGTTTAAATAAAATCTGAAGCTGTTTGTGAAACGCGATCCAGACCAGGCAGGTAATCGCGCTGCCAACGAGACACGCTCCGGTAAATGAGTCCAATCCATACTGCGCCCCAAGAGCAATCCCCGGCGCAACAAAAACAAAGCTGTTTTCCAGCGGAATCGGAAGCTTTGCGCCAACCGGTCCTGCTCCGATGGTCTGAAGCAAGGTTGCGGCTCCGGTCACAAACATACACCCCGCAATAAGAATCGTAATTTCTGCCGCGCTGAGACCGACTCCGGCCCCGATCAGCAGGGGAACCGGCAGCACATTAAAAATCAATACCAAAACATGCTGGATACTAAGGGGAATAGACTCTTTAACAGACGGGCACTCATTTAATGAATATCCTCTTGAAATTGACTTCATAGGTTCCTCCAATCTCTGCTCTTTTATCTCTTTGAATTATCGCAGTGTAACGTCAATACCGTCTTTAATAACATAAACCGGAGGTGTATGTTTCCAGATCGCATGCCATACATCTTTCTGATCCAATACCACAAGATCCGCATTTCCGCCGACTTCCAGTTCATGGCCTTTCATACCCAGAACTTTGGCTGCACTGGTGGTAACCATGTCATAGAGAAGTTCCATATCCTCAAAGCTTGTCATCCACAGCAAATGGCTTGCCAAAAATGCAATCTGAAGCATATTGCACTCCCCATACGGATAATAAGCATCCGAAATATCATCCTGACCAAGAGCAACCGGAACGCCGGCTAAAAGCAGATCCTTCACCCTTGCATGAAGCGGTCCGGTATGGGGATCAGAAACCAGTCCAATACCTGCCTTTTTCATCAGGACAACCAGCTTACGGAAGTAATTTTCATTGTATAATTCCATTGCCCGGCAATGCTGGGCAGTCACACGGCCCTGCCATCCCATCTCAATGGATTTTTTGCACAGCATCTCCAGTGTACGTTCCTCCGGATCTCCTACATCATCCAGGAGCATGGATATGCCTTTGTCATATTCTTTAGCCAGATTACAGGCAAAATCCAAATGGGACTGTTCCTCCTCTTTTGTATATTCCATCCACGGAATACCGCCGGAAATATCTGCTCCCAGTTCCATTGCCTGACGCATCAGTTCCTCAGTTCCCGGCTCACGGGCGATTCCGTCCTGTGGGAAGGCAACCACCTGCAGTTCCACCTTGCCCTTAAATTCCTCACGCCCTTTAATCAAAGCTTTGACCCCTTCCAGGCGGGCTTTTGGGTCTACGTCGGCAAATGCACGGATATGGGTGTTTCCATGTTTCAGCGCCATATTGCAGGCCTCTCTCACATTGCCGATAATCCACTTCTCATCATAGCAGGACTTGAAATCTGCAGCCCGTTCAATGGCTGTCATAGCGCCGCCCATACCCCCTGTATGGTATTCGCCAAGAGCCCCCTGCCCTGCCATCTCCAAAGTAAATACTTTACATAAGTGCAGATGCCCGTTGACAAAGGATTCTGTTACCAGGTTCCCTTCCGCATCAATGATCTGGGCCGCATCCTGCTCCAAATCCTCACCGATTGCCGTAATTTTCCCGTCCTTAATCCCAATCCTCTGACTGCCTCCATGTTTCCTTGTGTTTGCATTAATAATCAAAATATCGTATTTCATCTTGTATTCCCCCGATATAAATATTTTTGTTGGTTAAATCATCAGACTGACTTCTCTTTTTGTCTTTGCAACTACTTTGCCCTTGTGTATCACATAAAGCCTGTCGGAATCCAGCCGAATGGCTTCACGGATATCCTGCGCGCTCAGAATTACCATATCCGCTGTCTTTCCGACTTCGAGGCCGTAATCCCCCAGTCCCAATATCTTCGCTGCCTCTGTAGTGATCATATCATACAGCTTTTCAATTTCATCAGGGGCTGTCATCTGTGCCGCGTGAGCAGTCAGATTGGCAAGCTGCAGTGAGTTGGCTGCTCCAAAGGGATAGAACGTATCATTCAGGTTGTCCTGGCCAAAACAAACCGTTACGCCCGCATCCAGCAATTCCTTTACACGGGTGATTCCCCTGCGGATTGGTTGCTTGTCCATCCTTCCCTCCAGCATCAGGTTCGTGGGAGGATTGGTAATAATCCGCATTCCGGCTTTTGCCACCTTCTCGATAACATAGGCGGCGTAATGATCGTCATAGGCGGCCAAAGCACAGGTATGTCCCGCCGTCACACGTCCGATATACCCGCGGGCAATCGCCTCGTCCGCCACCATTTCCAAAGTACGGTAAAAGGGATCGTCAGTCTCATCTACATGCATATCAATATCCGCATCGTATTTTTCAGCCAGATCGAAACAGAACTTCACATGGGCCCTGGAATCATCCGGCGTGTTCTCATTTGCAGGCATTCCGCCTACCACATCAGCCCCCCGCCTCATCGCTTCGGCCATTAACTCCTTTGCAACAGGACATTTCATCAGTCCTACCTGCGGAAAAGCTACAATCTGAATGTCCACAGTGTCCTTATAAGCTTCTTTCAGGGCTGCTACCCCATCATAAGTTACAATCCCGGCCACATCGTCCAAATCAATATGGGAACGAATATGAAGAGTTCCATTGGCAATTTCTCTGCGCACCACATCCCCGCCGCGTTTTAAAATTCGTTCCTCAGAATAATTTTTCTTGGCAATTGCCTGCACCTCTATGGCATCCTCAAGGGTAACCACCTTTGCGTCCGGCAGTTCATCCAGCACATTCACCTTGTCCAGATGAATATGAGGTTCAATAAAAGAAGAAGTGACCAAATGCCCCTCGGCATCAATAACCTCTTCTGCCTCTGAGACAATGCCAGGACGGATGTCCATAATTTTCCCGCCTTCAACAGCAATATCCATCAATTCTTTTTTATGACGTATCCTTGCGTTCTTAATCAGTAATTGCATATGCATCCTCCTCAAAGTTGTAATTGTTCCCAGGAAGGATTAGGTTCAATACAATACCTGCCAACGCTGAAATTGCCAATCCGGTGAACTGCACACTTCCAATCGTGACCGGATGCGCCTCAAACCCCAAGCCAAAAATCAGGATAACAGCCATAATGAGCACATTTCTCATATCGTTAAAGTCTGTTTTGCTGTCTGCTAAAGAAGAATACCCACTGACAGCTATGTTTCCATAGAGAATAATGGAAACGCCTCCCAGGATAGATGCCGGAATCGTGTTGATAAAGGCATCAAAGACCCCGAAAAAGGACAACATAATGGAAAAGCATCCCGCAATCAATGTGGCCCTGGCATCATATATTTTCGTCATGCTCACCACGCCGGTATTCTCAGAATAGGTCGTATTGGCAAAGCCTCCAAACAGGCCGGCAAGCATAGTTCCAATGCCATCCCCCATCAGGCTGCAGTGCAATCCCGGATCTGCCATAAAATTGCGTTTGCAGGCCGCTCCAATAGCTGCCGTTACCCCTACAGTATTGATGATCCCGGCCAATGAAACCAAGACAAAGGTTACGATAGCGCCTGTGGCAATTGCCGCATCAAATTCTGCCTGCCCCGTCAAAAAACCCACAGGGGAACTCTCCATAAACGGAGGGATACGGAAGAAGGAAATATTTTCAAAGGGTGAAAAGTCGATCCACGTCAATCCCAGAAAATCAGGGTTAATGAGAGTAACCGCCACACCAACGCTGTAGGAAACCGCAATAGCCAAGAGGACCGGAAGCAGCCTCACCATTCCCTTGCAAAATAAGTTGACAATAAAGAGCGTCGAAATAGCAATAAGCGCAAGGACCCAGTTGGAAGAGCAGTCAGCCACACCAGTATCCGCCAGCACTAAAGCCAAAAGGATTACACACGGCGCGGTGACAACCGGCGGAAAAATACGCAGTACTCTTTTGGTGCCTATCTTTTTCACAATCCCCGCCAAAACCAGATATACCGCCCCTGCAAACACGGTCCCAAGAGAAACGTAGGGGAGTAAGCTGGCCTCTCCATGCGCGATGGACAGGGCTGCGCCAATAAATGCAAAAGAAGATCCTAAAAACACTGGCATCTTTTTCTTTGTAATAAAGAAATACAAAACAGTGCCAAGTCCGCAGGTAAACAAGGTGATTGACACATTAAACCCTGTAATGAGCGGTACAAGAACCGTGGCGCCAAACATAGCAAATACATGCTGGCATCCAAGCAAAAGCATACGCGCTATCCCCAGCTGTTTAAAACCATCACGGATGCCGTCATCTGCAGCGGCCGCCGTCTTTTGTTCTGCCATTTTCATCCCCTCCAATACCTTGTTATTTAAAAAAGAGCCGGGCAAACATTTCAGATCAGATGCCCGGCTCACAGGTTACTCCAATTGCATTATCATTAGACGTTGTCAAATCCGTCAAAGGCCACAATACGGCTGATACAGCTTTCACCATCTACAAACTTCCAGGGGAAGCATCCGATCACTACCCGCTTGTTAGACAGCTGATCAATATCACCGCCCATGCATTCCGCATGGATTGACTCATAGGGCTGGCAGAACAATTCAAAATGCATTGCCTGATAATGCTCCGGCCACGGATACACCTCATTTAAGCTTTTGCCGTATTTCTCACGGAAAATCTTGTCACATTTTTCCGCTTCCATAGGCTCCCAGTCACGAATCTTGGTATTCATGGGATGATCTGCGGAACCGCAGTCCACGCCGATCCATTTCAGTTTCTTTTTTCTGACCCATGCGATGAAATCCAGTGACGGCCCCGGATGACGCAGCATATAACGGCGCTCATCTGCCTGAGGCTGATCCCATCCATAGATATGATAGCCTGTGTTGATGATGAGAATATCGCCTTCCCGCACGTCTGCGCGCTTCTCAATATCCTCCGGAGTATAGATGCCAAAATCCTCCATCTGGTCGCGCAGGTCTACGACCACGCCCGGAGCCACCAGCTTATCCAGTTCCAGGGCAGCAATATCACGGCCCGAAGTATCAAAATGGCGCGGCCCATCCAGATGAGTTCCCACATGATTGGAATGGGTGATCAACTGTCCGTTTGCCCCATTTGGCGCCAGCCTCTTAAAATACTTGACCTGAAGCGGCTCATAAGTGGGCCACGGCGGTGTGCTGATTCCAATCGGGATTGAAAGATCATACATTTTAACATCTGACCAGTTCATATGTTATATCCTCCATACTTTTCGTCTTATTTTCATATCCAAGAAACGCGCATTTCTTTGTTTTTGTTTACATTTATAATATACATGATTTATCCTCCTCATTCTATGTGGATGTTCTACAATTAATATTCAGAAACTTTGTAAACATATTGAAACTCTTGAATAAATGTGAAAAGGGGCCAGAGTTTGATTCTCTGGCCCGCTTTCCTGGAAATATCTGTAACAACTTGTAGGAGTTATGGCTGACATAATTACTTCTTTATAATATATCCCTCTTTTCTTGGAGCCGCTGCTCCCGGCTCCTCCATCGCGTACCCCAGCGCAATGCTTCCAATGCCCCGAAGCGTATCGGGAAGTCCCCATTCTCTTAGGAGTGATTTTCCCTCCTGGCTCTCAAAAATCTCTTTTTCATAGTGTACCCACACACTGGACAACCCGACAGCGTGAGCCGCCAGCATCATGTTCTCCAGCACACAGCTGCCGTCCTCCACACAGGTGTTCGCGTCTTCCTTTGCCAAAACCAGTACGATTACCGGAGCGCCATAGTAGGGGTCTGCATCTGTTCCCCTTACCTTTGCATTGAGTCCGGCTATGGTTTGACGAAGCTTTGGTTCACGAATCGCCACGATAACGGGAGACTGCCTCCCGCCCCCTGTGGGAGCATACGTGCCCGCCTCCAAAACCGCATCCAATAGTTCCTCAGAAACCATGTCACTGCGGTATCCCCGCACGCTTCTCCTTGTTTTCATTACCGCCAAAAATTGATTTTCCATACTGTTTATTCCTCCATTATATTTTTTTGTTTATTGAAGATTCCAGCGCATCCTGAATGCCAAAATACAAGCCTGTCAGGAAATCACATCCAGAGCTGCTGCCAAAACAAGCGACCTTTTCAAGCGCACTCTCCAGCTGCCCATCCGTGCATTCCCCTTCCATATACCGGATTGCCTGCAATATATCCCAGGAAAACCTTCCTGCTCCCGCCTGGCGAAGCAGTGCCCCACTGATATCATTGGTTCTGGAGGCAGCCTTGTCAGCTACCTGGCGAACAAGGCTCCGTGGCCATACCGGCCAAATCCCGGCCAGATATCCGCACAGCAGATCATCGGAAGAAGGCGTCAACCCTGTACCGCAGCCTGCCATCTGCCATGCCGCCTCCACGGATTCCCTTTCCTCTTTCTGTCTTGCTGCCATCCGGAATTGCCTCAGCCTTGGAGCCAGGAACTCTGCATAAATACTGTTCTGTTCCCCAAAGGCCATCTCCACAAGTCCTTTTTCTCTGTGTCGTTGCAAAAACACCAGAAGGCTTTCCAGAGCCTCTGCCTCCCAGGCCGGAGGAGCCTCTAGCTTCAGGCTTCTCTTTTTTGCATCCTTAAAAGAAAACAATATCTCTTCATTCCCGAAAATCCCCTCTGCCCCAACCCTCATCCCTTCCTTTGGCAAATCTTCAAAAGGAAACGGATATTTCAGGACCGCAGAAAAAGGCTGTACACCCTTTTGCGGTGCCAGTAATGTGATCAATCCTATTGGTGAAGAAAAATTGGCTGCCTGATGAAAAACGGAATGCACCTGGAGATCATATTCTTCTTCACGTAAGGCTTCCATTAGCGAATTACAAACCACACAACAGCTTACCACCCGTCTGCCCTCCGATATCCTTCTTTGTCTCTAAATTTTATTATACCTATAAATCACCCTTTTTCTATGTTGACTTTCTACAAAAGTAATGATAAACTTTTATTATATTTTTAAACTAATATGGTATTTTGAGGGATAATTATGACAAAAATTAACGAATATATTTCCTATCCGAAAATTGCTGACCTGCTGCAGCTTCCGGTGCTTAATTCCTGCACCTTGCTGGCCGGGGAAAAGTATCTGGACAACCATATATCCGGCATTAATTTAAGCGACACTCCTGAATACCAGCTATGGCTTCAGCCTTATGAGATTCTGGTCACCTCATGTTTTTCGATCCACCAGGACAAGCAGGCCCTTTCCTCCTTTATTCCCACATTGGCCAGGAAGGAGATTTCTGCTGTATTTATTAAACCGCATCAATACTTACGCCAAATCCCTGATTATATGATTGCCCAGGCGCAGCAATTCCATATTCCTCTTATTGAACTGCCGCCGAATATCCGATTTTCCGCCATCACCAAGGCAGTCTCCGATGAAATCATGAGGCGTCATACGCTTACCTTAAATAACGTTATTTCTGTGAACAGGGTTCTGACAGAGATTATCATCAACGGTGCAGGCCTCCCGGAAATCGCACGCATGATTTCCAATTTAACCGGCAGCAGCGTTCTGATCTCTGATATCATGAACGGCAGGCAGGTTTGCCAAATTTCCTCCTTTGACGAAAAAACCTTCCTTGGCATGACATGGCAGGAGCAGACGGAAGCATTGATGGCAGGTTCACATATCCACAACATCCAGATTGATGACACCATGTTTGGCTATCTCTACCTCTATGGAAATGAGCATGCCTCTTACCTGGATGCAGAGATTTTGAAGCAGATCCTTCACACCATTCCTCTGGAAATTACCAGGGAGCACAGTATCCATGCCACGCTGAACAACAATCTTTCCCAGTTCATCCTTCACCTTCTCTCCGATCAGATTATTGATGAGGCCTGGGAAAGCACCCGTGCCCAGCAGCTGGGATTCTCTGTAAAAGATTCCCACATCATCGCTCTGATGAAAGAAGAGCAACGCCCTGGCTACGATGACAATATATGTGAATTTCACTGTTCTTTGCTTTTTAACAACATCAAATCCCACTTCCTCCATGCAGGCATCAAGATTCATGTGGTCAATACGGACACAGGCCATATCATTGTCCTGACCCTTCCCCCAAAGCAAAATGTAGCAAATCTGTACAAGCAGATTGAAGCCTTCGCCCGAACCTTCCCCTCAAATTATGCCGCTTTGGAAATCAAGATCGGATTGAGCCGGCCTCACGAGGGGATCAGCGGAATGATACAGGGAAGACGTGAGGCTAATATTGCCTTCCAGGCCTCCTGCCACAGCAAACAGGATTTGTTTATTTTTGACCATCTGGGAATTCTTCGCTTTATCTACTCCGACAATCCTGAATATGAAGTCAGCAACTTTATTCAGGAAAACTTAAAGGGACTGACTGATATCAGCCAGCCCCGCAATATAGAACTGCTCCGCACCCTGGAATGCTACTTAGATAACCAGGGCAATCTGAAACGGATTTCCGAAGAGTTATATACCCATTACAATACTATTACCTACCGGCTGAAAACCATCCAAAAACTGTTAGACAAGGATCTTCATAAATCCTCGGACCGTTTTCAGTTAAATCTGGCCCTCAGATTGTTCCACTCCACTGTACACCCGGAAGCATTCCCTTCGTCTTCCCCATAAGCATCAGACATTTTATCTCTTTTCCAGGCAGATCGCTGTAACATCCTTCACATCTTCGGCAAGGGCATCTGCCCCTGCCATAAGGAGTTCTTCCTTTGAACCATATCCGTAAAGCACGCCAACAGTGGCAATACCTTCACTTTTAGCGCCAATCATATCATGTTTGCGGTCACCCACCATCAAACAGTATGTGCTTTCATGAATCTGACACTTTTCCAGGGCATAACGGATAACCTCACCCTTGGTACAGCGGGAGCCATCCAGATTACCCCCCGCAATATAAGTAAAATATGGCGCAAGACGGAAATGCTCCAAAATCTGCCTTGCATATACCTCCGGCTTCGACGTGGCCACAATCAGGTTTCGCCCATTATCCTTCAGTGTCTTCAGCATTTGTTCCACACCCGGATACGGGACATTTTCAAATATTCCCCTTTCCTGGTAATACTCCCGGTACTTTGCCACTGCCTCATTTACCCTCTTTTCGTCCAGTCCGCATAGGCAGCGGAAGCCTTCCTGCAGAGGCGGGCCGATAAAACGGTTTAATTCCTGCTCTGTCTGCCTTGGCAGTCCCATCTTATCCAGAGCATAGGCCACCGAATTGCGGATACCCTGCCCCGGATCCGTCAACGTCCCGTCCAGGTCAAACAAAATAGATACATATTTCTCCATTATACCCTCTTATCTTCTTTATCCTTCAGCACAACATTTAAAAGCAAGTTCAGCACAACTCCAAAAATTACCGCCAGAAAAACAGTCGAAGTACAAACCATGTTTAAAAACGGTGGCAGCGATGCCGCCCAATCCTTATATGTAGACGCACAATGATATGGCAGCATTACCGCAAGTGATAAGGTAGTTCCGGCCACAATCGTATTCCTTAATGTTCTCGGCGAAGCAATAATAGAATCCACACCTGAAAACATAATGGAAGCTGCCGAAATCAGGAATACCGACCCAATAATCGGTCTTGGAATCCCGGCGAGGATATATGCCATTTTGGGGCAAAAACTATACAACATAAAGAAAGCTCCCGCTACTTGGGTCACTCTTCGGGAAGCTACACCAGTAGCTGCAACAATCCCGATATTCTGTGTATAAGAAGTGCAGGGAAGTCCTCCGAAAAATCCTGTAAAAATGCAGCCCAACCCTTCTGCCATAATTCCCTTGTCAATGTGTTTTACACGATAAATCTCGTTACAAGCTGAACAGGTAGCCGCATAATCTCCAATAGACTCAAACATGGAACCGACATAACCGCTAAATCCGCCCAGAATAGCCGCTCCAATAAAGGCAATCTTCTCTCCCGATTGACCATCTAAGTGAGTAAATGGAAAAAACCGGGGCAATGCCAGCCATGGTGCTTCCTTAACGCTCTCCCAATCAAAGATACCTAGCACCGACGATACCACAACCCCCATAATCACTACCGTTACTAATATAAATCCTTGGGAAATTATTCCCTTTCCTTTAAATTTCAACACTAACGCTAATAAAAAAGCAATCAGGGATAATATAATATACAACGGAGATGTATTGGAAAATGTCCATTGGACTGCGATTCTCGCAGCTACAAATCCAATCGAGGTAACGACGGAACCGACAACCACTGGAGGCAGAAGTTCGCGTATTTTACTCATGACCCGGGTAGCGCCAAGCAAAAACTCAATAATCCCTCCAACAATCGAAGCTCCCCAAACTGCTGGAAGCCCATAAATGCCGGCAATACTTCCCAGAGAGGACATCATGGACGATGATGCCCCCTGAACAATCGGAAGCCTGTTCCCAATCGTAGTTTGGATAAAAGTACAAAATCCCATGCAAAAAAAACATGCACATAGCATCATAGGAATAAATGCCGGATCATCTATACCAGCAAGCGCAGCAAAACCAGCCGTCCACATAAAAGGTGTAAAGTCCACCAATGTAATCTGCAGAGCAAAGTACAAAGTTTTCCACCAAGGTTTTGGCACGTCCTCAATTCCGATCGTAATTTCAATATTGGACACTGGCTGCTCATCAAAAATGGGTTGTTCTGCCTGATACGTCATCTTTTAATCCCCCTTATTCCCCCGGTATAAGTACTGGTTCCTTCCGGCAATGAAACGCGCTCTCAAAACC
>CAMSTY010000065.1 GCA_947063875.1 uncultured bacterium | reverse complement strand
CCCCATTCATTATCATGATATTCCAGATATTTGATATTTTTCATATTGCACCATGTACACCTGCATAATTCTTTGCCATCCTTATTTTCCATAAGTAACCACCCCTCTCTTCATACTCTTCTATTATAAAATCGGTTCTTTTGCAGGCAAGCCAGCCTTACGTGGATAGCGTTTCTCTGTATTTTTTTTCTTTTTTATAATTATAAGACTTCTCTTTGCATCAGTCCCCGATAGGATAAAATCTTCTGTCCCTTCTATCTCTCCGCCAAGAACATGAATGGCTCTCTTTCCTTTTTCTAATTCTTCCTCAATCTTTCCTGACTTATAAGCAACAAATACTCCTCCTACCCTTACAAGCGGAATACAATATTCTGATAATGTAGCAATATTTGCAACCGCCCTGGATACACAGATATCGAACTTTTCGCGATAAATCTTATCTCTGCCAAAATCCTCCGCTCGGCTATGCAGTGCCTTTATTCCTGATAAATGCAATTTTTCAATTACTTCCTGAAGAAAAGAAATCCTTTTATTTAAAGAATCTAAAAGTGTAACAGAAACCAAAGGAAAAGCGATCTTTAAAGGAATCCCCGGAAATCCGGCTCCTGTTCCCACATCAATCAGGTTGATTTCGGAATCCTTCCATCCTTCTATTGCTTTTACTAATGACAGACTATCAATAAAATGTTTATCAATCACATCCTCCAGTTCTGTAATTGCTGTCAGATTCATTACCCTGTTTCGCTCAATTAGAAATTCATAATATTGATAAAACTGATCCAACTGCTCTTCTGACAAGGATATCCCCAAATCATCACAACCAGCCATCATCTTATCCACAAAAACCTGATTCATATTCACTCCTTCCCTGACATCTGCCGTCTTCTGTGCATCTGCTCCAAATATACCAGAAGTACAGAAATATCCGCGGGAGAAACTCCGGATATCCGCGATGCCTGTCCTATTGATGTCGGTTTATATAAATTCAATTTTTGTACAGCCTCTTTGCGTAAACTTCCCACCTTAGAATAATCAAAATTATCATCTAATTTTTTACTCTCTAACTTTTTAAATTGTGCCACCTGCTGCTTTTGACGTTTTAAATAACCTTCGTATTTTATACTTATGTTAACTTGTTCTGCCGTATCATAAGATAAATCCGGACGATTATCATCAATTTCATTCAATATAAAATAATCCAATTCCGGGCGGCGAATCAATTCTGCCAGAGTAGCGCCTGTTTTCAGAGGAGTGCTATTATGACATTCCAAAAAATTCTGAATCTTAGAATTCGCTCCCACCGGCGTTTTCTCTACTCTCTGGATCTCCTTTTCAATTAATTGTTCCTTTTTCTTTATTTTTTGATAATCATTCTCATTTACTAATCCGATCTCATATCCGATTTCACGCAATCGAAGATCAGCATTATCCTGTCTTAACAGCAGACGATATTCCGCCCGGGAAGTCATCATCCGATAAGGCTCATGATTTTCCTTTGTTACCAAATCATCAATCAAAACCCCGATATAAGCCTGCGAACGATCCAAAACAAAAGCCTCGCGGCCCAATATCTGCATAGCGGCATTGACTCCTGCCATAAATCCCTGCACGGCGGCTTCCTCATAACCAGAACTTCCGTTGAACTGCCCGCCGCTAAACAATCCTCTGATAGCCTTAAATTCCAAAGAAGGCTTTAACTGCCGGGAATTGATACAATCATATTCAATCGCATAGGCATTTCTGACGATTTTAACCTGTTCCAATCCTGGTACAGTACGATACATCTGATATTGAACATCCTCAGGGAGTGAACTGGACATTCCGCTCAGATACATTTCATTGGTATACAATCCCTCTGGTTCGATGAAGACCTGATGTCTTTCTTTATCCGGAAATTTTACTACCTTATCTTCTATGGATGGGCAGTAACGAGGGCCGGTTCCCTCAATGACTCCGGAAAACAAGGGAGACCTCTGAATATTTTCTTTGATAATTCGATGTGTTTCAGAATTTGTATACGTGAGCCAACAAGACACCTGACTTTTTTGTATTTCATCCGGGTCTGTGGAAAAAGAAAATGGTACGATTCTCTCATCTCCAAACTGCTCTTCCATCTTGGAAAAATCGATACTTCTTTTATCGACACGCGCAGGCGTCCCTGTCTTAAAACGGAACATTTCTATCCCGTTGGCAATCAAGGAATCCGTCAGAGCATTTGCCGCCTGCAATCCATTTGGTCCGGTAGGATTACTGACGTCTCCATAAATACATCTTGCTCTTAGATAAGTTCCCGTAGCCAAAACCACTGCTTTTGCATGATAAACAGCTCCAGAAGAAGTTCTTACTCCTGTAATTTGCTTTTCCTCCACCAAAATCTCCGATACCTCTGCCTGACGAATCGTAAGATGGTCCGTATTTTCCAGCGTCCTTCTCATTTCGCGGCTATATTCCTGTTTATCTGCCTGTGCCCGAAGGGAATGCACGGCAGGCCCCTTTGATTCGTTCAACATTTTGGATTGAATAAACGTCTTATCGATATTCTTTCCCATTTCACCGCCCAGGGCATCCAGTTCCCGGACTAAATGTCCCTTTGAACTTCCCCCTATATTCGGATTACAAGGCATCAAAGCAATACTGTCAATACTTACTGTAAATACTATCGTCTCCAAACCAAGACGTGCAGAAGCTAAAGCGGCTTCGCATCCCGCGTGACCGGCCCCTACCACTACTATATCATAACTTTCCTCCAGATAAGGCATAAGCACACTCCTCAATTCAACTTTCCTTTGTCTTTTATTTTCCCATGCAAAACTTACCAAAAATTTCTTGAACCAAATCGTCTTCCACGGATTCCCCGATAATCAATCCCATTTTTTCATAAGCATCCATCAAATCAATCGTCAGAAAATCTTCCGGAACCTGTTCCTCAATTCCTTTCATAACCATATCCAGACTTTTCCATGCATTCTCAAGCGCCTGTTTATGTCTTATATTTGTAATCACAATCTCATCATTAAAATCAATCTTTCCGGAAAAAAACAGATCGGTAATTTCCTTCTTCAGCTTTTCCAGTCCAAGTTCTTCTCTGGCTGAAATTTCAATCACAGGATGACCTGTCCTTTTCTCCAGATCGTTTGCATCGACCATCAATTCTAAATCCATCTTATTTAACAGGACGATCGCCTGTTTATCCCGAAGCAACTCAATGATTTCCTGATCGTTTTCATCCAGCGGACGGGCGCCATCTACGACATAAATAATCAAATCTGCTTTCCCTGCTGCTTCTTTTGCCCTCGATACCCCTATCTGTTCTACGATATCTTTCGTTTCACGAATACCTGCTGTGTCGACCAACTTCAAAAAAAGATCTCCCAGCCGGATCTGTTCCTCCAGAACGTCTCTGGTAGTTCCGGCTATATCCGTAACAATCGCCCTTTCTTCCCCCAGCAATACATTCATTAAGGAAGACTTTCCGGCATTTGGTTTTCCAAGAATCACAGTACGGATTCCTTCCGAAATAATTCTGCCGTTATCTGAACTTTTTACTAATTTCTCTACTTCAAAAATCACTGGCGATAAAACCTTCTGAAGTTCTTTTCCATATTCATTCAGAGGGATATGTTCCGGATCATCCAGGGCCGATTCAATATAAGCCATCTGATATAGAATAATTCCTCTCAGTTCCTTAATTTTTTTTGAAAGTGATCCCTTTAGCTGATGAACCGAATTCTCCATGGCATATTCATTTTGAGAAGTAATCACATCCATCACAGCTTCCGCCTGTGATAAATCGATACGTCCATTCAGAAAAGCCCGCTTTGTAAATTCTCCCGGCTCTGCCAGCACCGCTCCATAACGGATCACTGCTTCCAGTATTTTCTTCATCACAAAAACGCCGCCATGACAGTTTATTTCCACTGTATCCTCTCCGGTATAGCTATGAGGGCCGCGCATCACCACTGCAAGGACTTCATCTAAAATAATATTGCCATCTTTTATCAAACCATAATGTACCGTATGAGAAGGGACATTCTTTAAACTTTTCCCTTTCTTTTTACTCTCAAATATACGATCTGCCACTGCAATCGCTTCTTTCCCGCTAATTCGTATAATTCCTATTCCGGAATTGTTCATAGCAGTCGCAATCGCTGCAATTGTATCTGAATGTTTTCCAATCTCCATCTCGCCCTCCTGTTATTGCTATGATACTCCATAATAAAACACAACGTTCGGCAGTATAATCCCACTGCCGAACGCTATTTTCCATTTTACTCAAAACCTTCTTCTGACTTTTCGACTATTGGCCTCTCTGCCTGCCTTTCGCGGTTACGGCCTTCCCGATCACGATTATCCTTTCTGGATGAATAGCGGTCTCTGCGATTATAACCATCTCGTTTTAAGGAAATCACTACATGCCGGTAGGGATCTTCCCCCTCACTTCTGGTTACCACATAACGGTCATTCTGAAGCGCCGAATGAATAATTCTTCTCTCATAAGGATTCATCGGCTCTAAAGATACCGGCCTCTTGGTTCTCTTTACTTTATAAGAAATATTTCTCGCAAGAGTCTCCAAAGTATCTTTACGTCTCTCCCTATAATTCTCCGTATCTAACTTTACCCGAAGATAGCCTTCCGTTTCCTTATTAACTACCAAACTTACCAGATACTGCAAAGAATCCAGAGTCTGACCACGTTTTCCGATCAAAATTCCCATATCATCTCCTGTCATCATAACCAGAAGTTCGCCTTCCTTTGCATTGACAGAAGTTTCGATCGAAACCTGCATTCCCATAGCCCCGAAAACCTGGCTCAAAAATTCCTTTGCCTTTGCCTGAACCACAGCCTCGTCCATTTTTACTTCTGTTCTTACCTTAGGTTCAGGCTTTTCCGCAGAAACTTCCATGTTCCTGCGTTCTGGTTTCTCACGGTTATCGGATCTGCCTTCCCGTCTATTATATTTCTTCTTTTCATAATCCTTTTGTTCATAATATTTTTTCTGAGGTTTGCCGATCGATAACTCTTCTGATGTTTCCTGCTGTGCTTTTGCTGCCTTTTCTGTTTTTTCTTCTTCCTTTACTTTTTCCTCTTTTACTTTTCTTTCCGGTTCCGGCTTTGCTTTTTCTACCTTTTCCGCTTTCTCAGCCTTCTCTGCTTTTATTCTCGCCGCCTTCTCCGCTTCTTCTTTGGCTTTTCTTTCTGCCTCAGCTTTTGCTTTCTTATTCTTTTCTTCCTCTTCCCCCATAACCCTGGCGCGGATCACACACTGCTTACCGCCAAATAATCCCAAAAAACCAGAACTCCCCGCCTGAACTACTTCATAATGCAAATGATCAGTGGTGGTCTGCAATTCCAATAACGCCTTGGTAATCGCTTCATCCAATGTCTTTGCAGAAATAGTAATCATATCCATTCTAACACCCCCTACTTATTGTGCTTCTCATTATACTTGGCAACCATGGCTGCTTTCGATGCCAGGCTTCCTGGCTCTGCATCCATATTATAATACTCATTCGACTCTTTTACCTGCTGTCTGGTCTTTTCAAGCTTTTCATTGCGTGCCTGCTCTTCTCTTTGCTGCGCTGCCTGTATATTCTTAGCATTTACTGTTGCATTCTGAGAAATCTTCTGAGGAGGAAGGCCCTTTTTTGCTCTCTTGGCATTTGCCTTTTCCAAATTTTTCTTAATCATCTCATCCATATCTACTTTGTTCAGATAGGCATTGACAATAATCTGCTGAATAATCTGGAAAACACTGCTGGCCACCCAATAAATTCCAATAGCAGCCGGGAACGTAAAGCAAAAAAACACCGACATCAGAGGCATCATGACATTCATCTGCTTCATCATCTGGGCGCTGGTGCTGTTCTCATCCTGCTGCGGCTGATTCGACATCATTAATTTTGCACTAAACCACTGGCTGACACCTGCCAGAATGGGAATCAGCCAGGCGACATTCGGAGAAAAACCCTGCCAGGGATTGGTAGCCAGGTTAATGCCCAGGAAAGAATTCATGCTTTCGATAGCCACCGAATTCTCCTGAATCACCGAAGCTGCTTCCGGAAAACGTCTTGCCAATTCTTTCCATTGTTCCGGATTCAATTTATAAAGAATGTCCACCATCTTGTTGCCAAGGACTTCTCCGGTATCTCCCACCAGATCGCCGATCTTCGTAATTCCCGTCAAAGGGATATTATGATCGGTTGCAAACTGAAGCAAAGACGCTCCTGCCCCTTCCGGAAGATCCGCCGCATTGGAGACATTGGTAATCGCATATACTACCTGCATAAAATAAAACTTTACTGAATTTACATAGGCAGGAATATTATAGATCACCCGGTACAGAGCCAGAAGGATCGGCAGCTGAATCACAAGCTGCAGACATCCGCCAGTCATGGAAGTCCCATACTTTTCATAGACTGCTTTCGTCTCTACATTCATCTTCATCATGGACTCATTGTCCGTTTTGCCTTTATACTTATTCTGAATCGCCTGAAGCTCCGGCTGCATAACAGACATCAGCTTGGAAGACTTCTGCTGCTTAATTGTCAAGGGAAACATCAAAATTTTAACAACAAGAGTAAATAAAATAATACAAAGCCCGATGTTCAATATCCCAACAGAACTTGTAAACCGGAAAAGCAAATCCATAATCAATCCCAGAATCTGGGAAACCGGTCCCAAAATCATTCCCCCGGTTTTTGTCAACACTAAATAATCCAATCTGTTACCTCCTCATATGTTACGGAACCGGGTCATAACCGCCCTCTGCCCATGGATGGCACCGAAGTATCCTCTTCATGGACAACCATAATCCTTTCACAACGCCATGCTTTTGCAGTGCCTCAATGGCGTATTGAGAACACGTAGGCGTGTAGATACAGTGAGTCCTCATCTTCAGAGGCGACAAAAATATCTGATACCCTCGAATTAGATAAATCAAACCTTTTCTTATCCAATGATTCATTTCTTACTCACTTCGATTCTCTGTTAATGTTATGCAGTCCGCACAGGTGCAAATATGCACGTTCCATATTTTTATAATTCGCTGTTCCCGCGGCAATTCTTGCCACCACTACAATGTCCAAACCATTCGTCAATCGTTCCTGATTCAATCGAAAACATTCCCGGATCAACCGGGTTACACGGTGTCTGACAACACTGTTTCCCACTTTCTTACTGACAGAAATTCCGATTCTTTGTCCCGGATCTTGTGTCCTTTTCACATACATTACCAATTCCTTATTGGCATAGGACTTACCCACACGATAAACTTCCTGAAAATCAGCCTTTTTCTTGATACTCGGAAAATTTTTCATCACAATCTCTTATCTTTTCACTACTCTGTGCAACCGCCTGTCATTTTTTTACACTGTCATCACAGAGAAAAAAAGGTCACAATCACTTGTGACCTTCATTCATTAAGCGGATAACTTTGCTCTTCCTTTTGCTCTTCTGGAAGCTAAAACTTTTCTTCCGCCTGGAGTACTCATTCTCGCACGAAAGCCATGGACTTTCGATCTCTGTCTGTTTTTCGGCTGGAAAGTCATCTTCATAATATAGCACCTCCTCTTATCAATCCATTGTCTTTTTAAATTTTGATTACTGTTCAAATAACAGTGCTTTGACGATTCTGATTTGACATCTTCTCAATTATATAGAAAACAATCTTCTTCGTCAAGCATTTTTCATAGAAAAACCCTATTTCTATGCCATTGCGCGGATCGTGCTGTGAAAAACAGAAAGCATTACTTTTCCGATCAAAACTACCAATACTGCAGCCGCAATCGCCTCCGGGACCCCGGAAACCAGAACCGTTCCCATAATAAGTCCCCACACAGCATCCACAGCCACGGTTCTTGCCGCCGCATACTCTCCTGCCAGTAAAAGATAGATGCTGCCCATAACAAATATCGTATTCGTCATAGATCCAAGAAAACCTACAACCGGCAGCGCCAAAAGGTGGTTCACATTCATCTTTTTTAAAAGAATCCACAGCCAGCCGGATACGATACCGATCATCATCCGGCATCCGACAGCAATCCAGACCGCTTTCAGCGCACCGGGAATCCCGCTCATACTCATAAACGGAGAAAATGCAAATGACAAAAGCGTCGGCGCCATCGTGTTGCTAATCATAGAACACAGGCCAAACACACAGCCAAGAATCGCTCCTGCAGCCGGTCCTAGTAAAATGGCTCCGATAATTACCGGAATGTGTACAGTTGTCGCCTTAATAATCGGAAGCTGAATCATCCCTAACGGCGTATTTGCCAGGAGAATTACGATCGCAGCCATAAGTGCGACACTGGTAAGCCAGCGAGTGTCCTTTTTTTCCATATTCATTTTTTACCTCCTGCTACTGTTCTTAATAATTAAGATACAATGCATAAAATAGACGGCATAGAAAATATGCCAAGGTGCATATTATAAACTTTCCTTGTATATCATATCGATTTCCCCTTCCATTGTCAAGTTTTTCTCTGGATACTTCCCCCCACCATGTTCATAATGTGAATAAGTTATCCACATTATGTGGATAACTTTGTTGATAACAGTCTAAATTTCTTTTCTTTTTTACTATTTTCGTTGAAAAACTGGCGGTTTTAGTATACAATACATGTAGATTGGGTTAGTTTGCGTATCCACATAGCAGACCAGGATATCCACAAAAATCATCAACACACATTTTTCACATATAAATCAGGAGAATAAGATATGCTGGATACACTAAAGGGTAAGTGGGATGACATCTTACATTATTTAAAAGAAGAACACGATATATCCGATGTTTCCTTTAACACATGGCTGGTTCCTCTGCGTCTGTATTCTCTGGAACCAGGAAACACCGTCCGGATCATTGTCCCGGACGCTAATTTTCTTGGCTATATCAAAAAGAAATACTGTTTTTTGTTAAAAATCTCCATCGAGGAGATCACCGGCCTCAAATGCGAGATCGATTTTATCGTCGAGAGCCAGATCAAAGAAGACCCCTCAAAGGACAATCAGCTGATCCGAACCAATACGGCCCGAATCAGTCAGGAAGCGCTACAGAACGCCAACTTAAACCCCAAATACACCTTTGACACATTCGTAGTTGGCGCCAACAACAATTTAGCTCATGCGGCATCCCTTGCAGTTGCGGAATCTCCAGGAGAAATCTACAACCCGCTGTTTATTTACGGAGGCGTTGGACTTGGCAAAACCCACCTGATGCACTCCATAGCTAATTTTATCCTCAAAAATAACCATAAAGCAAAGATCCTCTATGTGACCTCAGAAAAATTCACAAACGAACTGATTGATGCCATCCGCAACAAGAACAACATTTCCACCACCGAATTTCGTGAAAAATACCGCAACAACGATGTGCTTCTGATCGACGATATCCAATTTATCATTGGAAAAGAAAGTACACAAGAGGAGTTTTTCCATACCTTTAATGCGCTTTATGAATCCAAAAAGCAAATTATTATATCTTCGGATAAACCTCCGAAAGAAATTGAGACACTGGAAGAACGGCTCCGCTCACGCTTTGAATGGGGACTTACCGTAGATATCCAGTCTCCGGATTATGAGACCCGTATGGCAATCCTACGCAAAAAAGAAGAACTGGAAGGCTACAACATTGACAACGAAGTCATCAAATATATCGCCACCAACATCAAATCCAATATCCGTGAGTTGGAAGGCGCGCTCACGAAAATTGTAGCATTTTCCAAACTTGACCACCGCAAGGAGATCACCATTTCCATGGCAGAAGAAGCGCTGAAGGATATCATATCACCAGGAGGAATCCAAAAAATAACCCCTGAACTGATCATCCAGGTCGTGGCGGAACATTATAACCTCACCACCCTGGACCTCTTATCCCAGCGAAGAAGCAAAGAAATCGTATATCCAAGGCAGATTGCCATGTATCTCTGCCGCAACATGACAGAATCTCCTCTTCAGGAAATCGGCAAAGCTATGGGCGGAAGAGATCATACTACAATTATTCACGGAATTGAAAAAATATCCAAAGATATTGAAAAAACACCGACTCTGCAAAACACTGTGAATATCTTAAAGAAGAAACTAAGTCCCAATTAAGGTAAAACCGGCATAAATCAAGGAAACGCAAGGAATTTTCGATCATAAAAGTTATTCACATTTTTTTGTGGAAAAGTGGTGTATTTTTGTGGATAACTAAATTGCATCGTTCTTTATAAATTTGATATCTTTCTCTATTGTGGAAAAAATGACTGATTTTACCAAACCTTAAGAATAGTTTTCAACATGCTTTTTAACATCAGGTTTGTCCTGATTTTCAAGGAAAAACCAGCTTTTACACAAATCAACACCCCCTACTACGATTACGACGAAATTTAATTATTTTATATATCACTGAAAATTGCTTATCAAACAGAAAGGAACTTATCAACATGAAATTAGCTTTTCAGAAAGAACTTTTAGTAAGCGGAATCAACATTGTATCAAAAGCAATTCCTTCTAAGACCACAATGAATATTTTGGAATGTATCCTGATCGACGCTTCCTCCGGTGAAATCCGGCTGACAGGAAACGATATGGAACTGGGAATTGAGACAAAAGTAGAAGGTTCCATCTTAGAAAGAGGGAAATTAGCCCTGGAAGCTAAGATCTTTTCTGATATTATCCGCAAACTCCCGGATAGCGACTCAGACGTGACAATCTCTTCTGATGAAAGATACAACACTACCATTGAATGTGACGATGCGATATTCCGGATTCAGGGACGCGACCCTCAGGAATTCAGTTATCTTCCTTTTATAGAAAAAAACGAATATATTTGTATTTCCCAGTTTTCTTTGAAAGAAGCCATCCGGCAAACCATATTCTCTATCGCTCCAAACGACAGCAATAAGATGATGGGCGGAGAATTAATTGAAGTCAAAGATAATATTTTAAAGGTGGTATCCCTGGATGGACATCGGATTTCCATCCGCAACATCCTTTTAAAACATAATTATGAAAGCCAGAAAATCATTGTCCCCGGCAAGACTCTTTCCGAGATCAGTAAGATACTGACTGGCGATAATGAAAAAGAGGTGCAGATTTATTTCAGCAAAAATCATATTTTATTTGAATTTGATGATACAAAGGTAGTTTCCCGTCTGATTGAGGGGGAATATTTTAAGATTGACCATATGTTGTCCAGCGATTACAAGACCCATTTTAAAGTCAATAAAAAAATATTTATGGACCACATCGACAGAGCTATGATTATGATCCGGGATAATGACCGCAAGCCGATTATATTGAAGGTAGAAGAAAATAATGTAAATATGAAAATACGTTCTTCCTTCGGATCTATGAATGCAAATGTAGCGGCGCAGAAGACGGGTGATGATATCAATATTGCATTTAATCCCAAGTTCTTACTGGATGCCCTGCGCGTGATTGACGATGAAGAGGCCAATATCTATATGATGAATCCAAAATCTCCGTGTTTTATTAAGGATGATGCGGGAAATTACATTTATCTGATTCTGCCCGTGAATTTTATTGACGAGGATTAGTTTGAAAGGGAAAAAAATGGAAACAATTAAAATCAGAGACGAATATATAAAATTGGGCCAGGCATTGAAGCTGTCAGGAATCTGCGGCTCTGGTGTAGATGCCAAACATCTGATTGAAAATGGTATGGTGACAGTAAACGGAGAAACAGAATTGCAGCGGGGAAAGAAACTTCGGCATGGAGATGTGGTGGCCTGTGATGGAAAATCCATTCAAATTGAGGGATGAGCGCCTGATTATTCCGGGGGCAGATTATGATTATTGAATCCATGGAATTGAAAAATTATCGCAATTACGATACTTTACATATTCAGTTCAGTCCGAAGACCAATATTTTATATGGTAATAATGCACAGGGAAAAACGAATTTACTGGAAGCTATTTATGTGTGTTGTACAACAAAATCTCATCGGGGAAGCAAAGACCGGGAGATGATCCGGTTTCAGGAGGAAGAGTCCCATATCAAGCTGAATATTCGCAAGGATCAGGTACCTTATCGGATTGATATGCATTTAAAAAAGAACAAGGCAAAAGGAATTGCAATCAATGGCATTCCTATCCGTAAGGCAAGTGAACTGTTTGGTATTGTCAATGTGGTATTTTTTTCTCCGGAAGACCTCAATTTGATTAAAAATGGCCCTTCGGAGCGAAGAAAATTCATCGATTTAGAATTATGTCAACTTAATAAATTATATGTTCATTCTTTGGTTTCTTATAACCGCATTTTAATGCAGAGAAATCGTTTACTCAAAGATCTTGTCTTTAAACCGGAATATGAGGAAACATTAGACGTATGGGATCTGCAGCTGGCACAATATGGAAGAGAGGTTATTCGTTATCGGGAAAATTTTATATTCCAGCTGAATGAAATGATTGGTACGATACATCAAAAGCTTTCCGGTGGCAGAGAGAATCTGCAGATTGTATACGACCCTTGTGCCTGTGCAGATCAACTGGAAGATGAGATTAAACGAAGCCGGTTTTCGGATAAAAAACAGAAAACCAGTCTTGTGGGACCTCACAGGGATGATATTGGTTTTTATATGGATAAGGTTGATATCCGTAAATTTGGTTCTCAGGGACAGCAAAGGACAGCAGCTTTGTCGTTAAAACTGGCAGAAATTGAACTGGTAAAAAAACTGGTAAAAGACGATCCGATTCTTTTACTGGATGATGTATTATCCGAGTTGGATGGAGAGAGGCAAAGGCATCTGCTTTCCGCCATCAATCAGATCCAGACAATGATGACTTGCACCGGATTAGAAGATTTCGTTAGTAATCGTTTTCCGATTGACCGGTTATTCAAAGTTACAAATGGTATGGTAGCGCAGGAAAATTAGTTCGATCAATTTAGTAGGAGGAAAAAGCATGAGTGCAGAATATGGAGCGGACCAGATTCAGATTCTGGAAGGACTGGAAGCGGTTCGAAAACGTCCTGGCATGTATATCGGAAGTACTTCATCAAGAGGATTGCATCACCTGGTATATGAGATCGTGGACAATTCTGTTGACGAAGCACTGGCAGGATTTTGTAGTAAGATCGAAGTAACCATTAACATGGATAATTCTATCACTGTCATTGATAACGGCCGCGGGATTCCGGTAGGGATTCAGAAAAAGGCTGGAATTCCGGCAGTCGAGGTAGTTTTTACCATTCTTCACGCTGGCGGGAAATTTGGCGGCGGCGGATATAAGGTATCCGGCGGATTGCACGGGGTTGGGGCTTCCGTTGTGAATGCTCTTTCCGTATGGCTGGAAGTGCGCATCTATCAGGATGGCAAAATCTATCAGCAGCGTTATGAACGCGGAAAGGTCATGTATCCGTTAAAAATAGTTGGGGAATGTTCCAAGGACAAACATGGTACGGAAGTACAGTTTCTCCCAGATCCCCAGATTTTTGAGGAAACGGTTTATGATTTTGATATTTTACGGGTGCGTCTGCAGGAAACCGCATTTTTGACGAAAGATCTTAAGATTGTACTGCGGGATGACAGGCAGGAAAAGAAGGAAAAGACATTTCATTATGAGGGAGGAATTCAGGAATTTGTCACTTATCTGAACAAAAGCAAATCGGCGATTTACGATAAAGTGGTTTATTGCGAAGGAAGCAAAGATAACATTTATGTGGAAGTCGCTATGCAGCATAATGATTCCTATACCGAGAATATTTACAGTTTTGTAAATAATGTAAATACCCCGGAGGGAGGAACCCACTTGGCCGGTTTCAAAAATGCTTTGACCAAGACAATCAATGAATATGCCCGCAAGAATAAACTTTTAAAAGAAAGTGAAGATAATTTAAGCGGTGAGGATATCCGGGAGGGCCTGACGGCAATTATCAGCGTTAAGATTGAAGAACCTCAGTTTGAGGGTCAGACGAAACAGAAATTGGGCAACAGCGAAGCCCGTGGCGCGGTGGATAGTGTGGTCAGCGAACAGCTTACTTATTTTTTGGAACAGAATCCCAATGCTGCCAAGACAATTTGTGAAAAATCGGTGCTGGCGCAGAGAGCGCGTGCCGCTGCCAGAAAAGCCAGAGACCTGACCAGAAGAAAGACAGCTTTGGAAGGAATGGCATTGCCGGGCAAATTGGCTGACTGTTCTAATAAAGACCCGGAAAAATGTGAAATTTTTATCGTGGAGGGAGATTCCGCGGGCGGTTCGGCCAAGACGGCCCGTTCACGGGACAATCAGGCAATCCTTCCTCTCAGAGGAAAAATTCTGAATGTAGAAAAAGCCAGGTTAGATAAAATCTATGCTAATGCAGAGATAAAGGCGATGATTACCGCCTTTGGAACGGGGATTCATGATGATTTTGATATTTCAAAACTGCGTTATCATAAGATTATCATTATGACGGATGCCGATGTAGACGGCGCCCATATCAGTACCTTGATGCTGACATTTTTGTACCGTTTTATGCCGGAGCTGATTCGCCAGGGGCATGTATATCTGGCGCAGCCCCCGCTCTATAAACTGGAGAAAAACAAGAGAATCTGGTATGCTTACAGCGATGAAGAATTGAATCAGATTTTAAAGGAAGTAGGTCGTGACAGTAATAACAAGATTCAACGTTATAAAGGACTTGGGGAGATGGATGCTGAACAGCTGTGGGAGACAACTATGGACCCGGAAAGAAGAATTCTTCTGCGGGTGAATATGGATGATGATGTAATCTCAGAGTTGGATCTGACCTTTACCACCTTGATGGGCGATCAGGTGGAGCCTAGGCGTGAATTTATCGAAGCAAACGCAAAATTTGTACAGAATCTGGATATTTAACGCGGAGGTAAGGAGGATAGTATGGAACCGAATGTTTTTGACAAAGTGCATAACATAGATCTGAAATCAACCATGGAGAAATCCTATATTGATTATGCAATGAGTGTAATCGCAGCCCGTGCTCTTCCGGATGTAAGAGATGGTTTAAAACCGGTTCAGCGCCGGGTTCTCTTTTCCATGATAGAGTTGAATAATGGACCGGACAAGCCTCATCGTAAGTGCGCCCGTATCGTTGGCGATACCATGGGTAAGTATCATCCTCATGGTGACAGTTCCATTTATGGCGCGCTGGTAAATATGGCACAGGAATGGTCTACCCGTTATCCGTTGGTAGACGGCCATGGCAATTTCGGTTCTGTGGATGGTGACGGTGCGGCTGCCATGCGTTATACGGAAGCACGTTTAAGCAAGATTTCCATGGAGATGCTGGCGGATATCAATAAAGATACCGTGGATTTTGTTCCGAACTTTGATGAGACGGAAAAGGAGCCGATTGTGCTTCCATCCCGTTATCCCAATCTTTTAGTAAACGGCACTACCGGTATTGCGGTGGGGATGGCAACCAATATTCCTCCTCATAATCTTCGGGAAGTCATCTCTGCAGTAGTAAAGATCATTGATAACCGGATTCAGGAAGACAGAGAAACTTTGATGGAGGAGATTCTGGAGATTGTAAAAGGGCCAGATTTTCCGACAGGGGCTACCATTTTAGGAAAGGCAGGAATCGAGGAAGCCTATCGTACAGGACGCGGAAAGCTCCGGGTGCGTGCGGTTTCTGATATTGAAACTTTGCCGAGCGGAAAAAGCCGTATTATTGTGACAGAACTTCCTTATCTGGTCAATAAAGCCAGGTTGATCGAAAAGATTGCCGAACTGGTTAAGGATAAAAGAATTGACGGGATTACGGATTTGCGCGACGAGTCAGACCGGCAGGGAATGCGGGTTGTCATTGAATTGCGCCGGGACGTCAATGCTAACGTAATTTTAAATCAATTGTATAAGCATACCCAGCTGCAGGATACCTTTGGAGTAATCATGCTTGCTCTGGTAAATAATGAACCGAAGGTATTGAATCTTCTGGATATGCTTGGCTATTATCTGAAGCATCAGGAAGACGTAGTAAAGCGTCGTACAAAATATGATTTGAATAAAGCGGAAGAACGCGCTCACATTTTGCAGGGATTGCTGATTGCTTTGGATCATATTGATGAGGTAATCCGGATTATTCGCGGGTCGGATACGGTGCAGATTGCCAAAACACAATTGATGGAGCGTTTTGGATTAAGCGACGCACAGTCTCAGGCGATTGTGGATATGCGTCTGCGGGCGCTGACCGGTTTGGAACGGGACCGCCTGGAGAGTGAATATCGTGATTTAATGATAAAGATCGATGAATTAAAAGCAATTCTTGCTGATGAGAAAAAACTATTAGGAGTAATCCGGGAAGAAATCCTGGTAATATCCGGTAAATATGGAGATGACAGAAAAACATCGATTGGTTTTGACGAGTATGATATGTCAATGGAGGATTTGATTCCGAATGAGAGAACGATCGTTGCGATGACAAAACTTGGCTATATCAAGCGTATGAGCGTCGATAACTTTAAGAGCCAGAACAGAGGCGGAAAAGGAATCAAAGGGATGCAGATTATCGATGAGGACTACATCGAAGATCTGATTTTGACTCATAATCATAATTATATCATGTTCTTTACCAATAAAGGAAGGGTATATCGTCTGAAAGCATATGCAATTCCGGAAGGAAGCCGGACAGCAAGAGGAACAGCTATTATCAATCTGATTCAGCTTCAGCCGGATGAAAAGATCAGTGCCATTATCCCGGTTAAGAAATATGATGAGACAGAGTTTTTGTTTATGGCTACCAGAAATGGTATGGTCAAAAAAACTCCGATCCGAGAATATGAAAATGTCCGCAAAAATGGTCTTCAGGCAATTGTACTTCGAGATAATGACGAACTGATTGAAGTAAAGGCAACGAATAATGAAAAAGATATTTTCCTGGTGACAAAGAAAGGGCAATGTATTCGTTTCCATGAGACAGATGTACGGATTACCGGCCGGGTATCCATCGGCGTGATTGGCATGAAGTTAAATAATGGAGATCAGGTGGTGGCGATGCAGACTCATACACAGGGAGAATGTATGCTGGTAGTTTCGGCAAATGGTATGGGCAAACGGACACCGATCGAAGAATTCACCAGTCAGAATCGGGGAGGAAAGGGAATTCTCTGTTATAAGATTACAGAAAAAACCGGTGATATTGTAGGCGCCAAAATGGTTCATGATGATCATGATATCATGATGATTACTACGGAAGGGGTTGTCATTCGGATTTCGGTAGATGATATTTCTATAATCGGACGCAATACCTCTGGAGTAAAACTGATGGATATTGATTCGGATTCTAATGTGCAGGTTGCCAGTATCGCTAAGGTAAGGGATGACGGCAAAAAGTCAGAAGGAGACGGAATCGAGGAGCTGGATCTGGAAGATATTGAAGAAGAGACTGCAGAGGATTCCAAAGAATCGGAAGAATAGGCATTATTTTGAGAAAGGGGCAGGCGAATTGTTGGTAATATGCTGATAATTCGCCTTTTCTGTTAAAAAATATAAAAAGATTCATACTATGACAGATGAGGAGGTATGGTTTTGAGAGAAATATCGGTTTCAGAAATTACAAAAAATATCAGTGAAATGTGTATAGAAGCAAATCATTTTTTATCCCCGGATATGAAAAAGGTATTTGAAGATTCGTTAGATCAAGAGTCTTCCCCTCTGGGAAAACAGATATTGGAACAGTTAAAAGAAAATCTTGATATTGCCGGAGCGGATAGGATTCCGATTTGCCAGGATACCGGAATGGCAGTGATCTTTTTAAAAATTGGTCAGGACGTGCATATAGGAGGAGGATCTCTGGCGGAAGCGATTCATCAGGGAGTACGTGAAGGATATAAAAATGGTTATCTCCGCAAATCGGTAGTGAGTGATCCAATTGAAAGGAAAAATACCCAGGATAATACACCTGCCGTAATTCATTATGAGATTGTTTCCGGAGATAAGATAGAAATTACGGTTGCGCCAAAGGGATTTGGAAGCGAAAATATGAGCCGCGTTTTCATGCTGAAACCGGCAGACGGAATAGAGGGAGTGAAATCTGCCGTTCTTACAGCAGTAAATGATGCCGGCCCGAATGCCTGTCCTCCCATGGTAGTAGGAGTAGGAATCGGCGGTACTTTTGAGAAATGTGCTCTGATGGCAAAACATGCGCTTACACGCAATCTGGAAGAAAAATCAGAAATAGCCTATGTCAGAGAACTGGAACAGGAATTATTAAAAAAGATTAATGAGACAGGAATCGGCCCCGGAGGATTGGGCGGTACGGTAACTGCTCTTGTCGTTAATGTAGAAACTTATCCAACTCATATTGCAGGATTGCCGGTGGCGGTGAATATATGCTGTCACGTCAACAGACATGTACATCGGATTATATAAAGGGGGGATATCGTATGAATAAGAAATTAAAAGCGCCAATCAAAAAAGAAGAGGCTGCATCTTTAAGAGCAGGGGATTATGTACTGATCACCGGAACCATTTATACGGCAAGGGATGCCGCACATAAAAGAATGCAGGAAACTCTCGCAAAAGGAGATTCGCTTCCTTTTGATTTGAAAGAAAATATTATTTACTATATGGGTCCTTCTCCGGCCAGGGAAGGACGTCCGATAGGTTCTGCAGGTCCTACCACTGCCAGCCGGATGGATAAATACACGCCGCAGCTTCTGGATCTGGGAATGGGGGCGATGATAGGAAAAGGGAAAAGAAGCCAGGAAGTGATTGAGGCTATTATCCGTAATGGTTCTGTTTACTTTGCTGCTATAGGAGGAGCAGGAGCTCTTCTTTCAAAAAGAATTATTTCTTCAGAAGTAATTGCTTATGAAGATTTGGGAACAGAAGCGATTCGTAAATTGGAGGTGGAAAATTTTCCGGTAGTGGTTGTGATTGATTCTCAAGGAAACAATCTATATGAGACTGCTATTCTGAAATATCAATGCAATTAACTATATATAGGAAAAAAGCAGATTTAAAAATCTATATTTGGTACTAAAGAAAAATATGAAAAAAAGTGAAAAATATGGGTTGACAAGCAGAAATTTTTCACTTATAATTGGCTATGCGTTTCGGAACAACATTGTGAGAAACGTAATCATATGGAATAAGTCAATTCGGAGAAATACTCAAGAGGCCGAAGAGGCGCCCCTGCTAAGGGTGTAGGTCGGGCAACCGGCGCGAGGGTTCAAATCCCTCTTTCTCCGTTCTTTATTCCAGATGATTCTTTTTTCTTCTCAAACCGAACGGTTTGAAAGAAAATAAAAAATTTGAAAAAAGTTGTTGACAAACTTCGCAAGATGTGATAAGATAAACGAGTTGCTGCTGAGGAAGCCAACAACGAGATGGACCTTGAAAATGAAAGATTGAACAGTGTTGAAAACCCTGAAAATTCTAAGAAAAGAAGCGTCGGTTCAGACGCTTTGGATTTGAGAAAATTCAGAACAGAAACGAACCAAACAACAGTAGAACGGTTAAAGATTAGCCAGAGAGTTAAGATTGACCGGGAAGCAAACTTATAAGTTGAGAGTTTGATCCTGGCTCAGGATGAACGCTGGCGGCGTGCCTAACACATGCAAGTCGAACGAAGCGATC
>CAMSTY010000064.1 GCA_947063875.1 uncultured bacterium | reverse complement strand
TCCTATATTTAGAGCATTTATTCAGTTTTCAGAGTTCTTAACTAACTGACATTGCATCACCAGAATAATCAAAAACAGCACCGAGGTCACCAGTTTCAAATCCGATGCCGCCATCCCTAGCGAAATGGCCAGCGCCACACAGCTGCGGTATACCAAAGAGCCAAGAATCACTGCCGTTGTCGCCCGCATCCCTCTCTGACGCTTGATTCTGCCGCTTCCGTCCTTTTCACGGAAAACCAGATGCAGCTGCTGAAAAATCTTGGTTCCGATAATCACGTTGGCCAGACCGATCACAATTGCGCCGGTTCCCGTACTGATCTCAAAAAAACCTTTCTGCTGGCAATACACGCATCCTGCCAGCGCCACAAACCCATTGGCAATCGCAAGGCCCGCCAGCTTCACCATCCCTTTGTCCTTGGCCAGGGAAGTGACCAGAACGTCGTTGTCCCCCACTGCTCTCAAAAGATATCCGGAACGCGTATTGAGATAAAGATCCAGCAAAATTTTGCAGAGAACGGTGATGGCAAGAAGCACGAAAACTGCCAGATATGGCTTTACGGCTTCCGGCGCCGCCTGTTCCAGAAAAGCATTGTCAAAAATCGTTTCCTTGCTGAATATCGGCAGGTTTGCTTTCCCGGCAATCCGCAGGTTCACCGAATATAACGCCGTCATCACGATAATGCCCGAGAGCAGGTCACGCACCTTCAGCTTCACATGGATAAAACCTGTCACACATCCTGCCAGCGCCCCGGTCAAAAAAGCCAGCAGCAATGTCAATACCGGAGGGACGTCCTTTAAAATCAGCATGGCAGTGACCGCAGCCCCTAACGGAAATGTACCGTCCACCGAAAGATCCGGAAAATCCAGAATTTTATAAGTGATATAAACCCCCAGAGCCAGGATGGCGTAAATCAGCCCCTCTTCCAAAATTCCAATAATGATAGACATCGTTTCCCTCCGGCTTTCTCTCTTACTCTGTTACAATCTCGTCAAACAGTTCCGTTGCCGAGGATGCCAGATCCTCCGGAATGGTCACACCCAGATTCTCTGCCACCTTGGTATTTCCATAGAAGGAGGCTTCCATGATTACTTCAAAGTTCATCTCGCTGGCCTTCTTCTCGCCCTTTAACACCTGCGCTGCCATCTGGCCGGTCTGCACTCCTAAAGATACGTAATCCAGGCCCATGGTAGCCAGGCAGCCGATCTTTACCTGCTCAATCTCGCTCCCGAATACCGGAATATTCTTCTTTGCCGCTTTGTCCAGAATCATCGGAAGCACACTGACTACGGTATTGTCTGTCAGATTGTTCAGGCAGTCTACCTTTTCCAGCAGATTATCGGTTGCCAGCGGGATATCCGCCGTACCGGAAATGCCGCTTTCTACGATCTCAAACCCGTACTTAGGCGCCGCTTCCTTGTATTCTTCGATGGCAGACGCCGAGTTGATCTCACTGGTGCTGTATAAAATACCGATGGTCTTAGCATCCGGCAGCAGGGCCCGGATCATCTCCAGCTGCTCCTCCACCGGCAGCTTGTCACTGGTTCCCGTAATCTCTCCTACCGGAGTACCATCCTCATTAGCCAGTTCCGCCAGCACGGGATCTGTCACTGCCGTATAGATTACCGGGACGTCCGTGTCTCTCACCGCACTGTATGCGCTTTGAGCGATCGGAGTTGCAATGGCGCAGATCATATCCACATCTTTGGCCAGAAAATTTGCCATAATCTGGCTGGAGGTCCCGCCGTCGGTCTGAGCATTCTCATAAAGAACGGTCAGGTTCTGTCCCTCTACGATCCCTGCCTCGGCCAGGCCCTGTAAAAACCCCTCCCGGCAATTATCCAGGGAACCATGCTCCGCAAACTGTCCAATGCCAATCACATAAGACTCCTTCTCCGTCTCCTCAGGCGCCGCCGGATTGGCGGAGGTCTCTGCCGTCTGGCTTCCTGCTGCCGTTGTCTCTGCCGGTTTTGCGGATGAGCATCCTGCCAGCATCGCTGCTGCTATGATCGCTGCCATTACTGTCTGTCCATTCTTTTTCATAATTCTTCCTCCTTAAGATGTGAAACCCGTCAAAAAAGTATGTGCCTGAATGCACTTTTGTGAAATAAAAAACGCCCCAAACGCAGTTTCCTGCATTTGAGACGAATCATTATCCGCGGTACCACTCAAATTGGCATATGCCCACTTGCCTCGTATACTGTCATATACGCCGCACGGTAACGGTCGCGGTCTCCGTCAGTCCCTACTCCCGCTCACCGGTTTCAAAACTGCCCTCAAAAGTCCATTCAGCAAATCCGTCCATACCGCAATCCCACCTCCTGCGGCTCTCTGTGATCTCCGTGATATGCCTACTCCTCTTTTTCAACGGTTTCTGTTAATTTATTTCTGTGACACATATAGTAAACCCATCTGCCCGATTTGTCAATCCCTTTTTTTATCCAAAATCAAATAAAGAAAGCTGATTGCTCTCCGGCAGGTTTCCCAAAAGTCCCATATCCGCCATCAGATCTGTCAGGCTCTTGCTGACCTTTGCCCGGTTGCGGAAATCCTCCCTCGACAGAAATTCCCCCTCAGCGGCGGCTTCCACCACTCCCTCAGCTGCCTTGTCGCCCATGCCGTCAATGCTTGCAAGGGACGGCATCAGCTTCCCGTCGATAATCTGGAAATGATGGGCCTGCGCACGGTAAATGTCAAGGGGCATAAACTCATACCCCCGGGCATACATTTCCTGCACAATCCGCATATCCCGCAGAGTGTCCTGTTCTTTCTTGGAAAGGGTATCCGCCCTCTTACGGTAATCCGCCAGATGATATTCCAGCCGTTCCCGCCCCTGGCACATCAGTTCGTAGGAAAAGCCGTTGGCGCGGATGCTGAAAAACGCCGCATAGTAAGCCAGCGGGTGAAATACCTTACAGTAAGCCACACGCCATGCCATCATTACATATGCCGCGGCGTGAGCTTTCGGGAACATATATTTGATCTTTAAGCAGGAATCAATATACCATTGAGGCACATCATGTTTTTTCATTTCCTCAATCCAGTCCGGTTTTAAGCCTTTTCCCTTGCGGACGCTTTCCATGATGGTGAAGGAAAGCCCCTCCTCCAGGCCCTGCTGAATCAGATACACCATAATATCATCCCGGCAGCAGATCGCTGTCTGGATCGTCGCCTGGCCGCTTAAAATCAGATCCTTGGCATTTCCCAGCCACACGTCCGTCCCATGGGCCAGCCCTGCGATCCGCACCAGGTCGGAAAAATACTTAGGCTGGGCGTCAATCAGCATCTGCATGGCAAAATCCGTGCCGAACTCCGGAATGCCCAGGGCCCCCAGCTGGCATCCCCCGATATCTTCCGGAGTGATTCCCAGAGCCGAGGTGTTCTGGAACAGAGACATAACCTCCGGTGAATCCAACGGAATATCCTTTACCGGATCAAGTCCTGTCAGGTCCTGCAGCATCCGGATCATGGTAGGATCATCGTGTCCGAGAATATCCAGCTTTAACAGGTTATGGTCAATGGAATGATAATCAAAATGAGTAGTCACCGTCTTGGTCGTCATGTCATTGGCCGGACGCTGAACCGGCGTAAAGGAATAGATCTCCTCCCCGATGGGAAGCACCACGATTCCTCCGGGATGCTGCCCGGTGGTGCGCCGCACTCCCACACAGCCTTGGACAATCCGGTCGATTTCACAGTTTCTCTTGTGAACGCCCCGCTCCTCATAATACCGTTTCACATAGCCAAATGCCGTCTTGTCCGCCAGGGTGCCAATCGTGCCCGCGCGGAAGGTCTGCCCCTTCCCAAAGATCACCTCCGTATAATCATGCGCTTTACTCTGATATTCCCCCGAAAAATTCAGGTCGATATCCGGTTCCTTATCTCCCTTAAAACCGAGAAACGTCTCAAACGGAATGTCAAATCCTGCCTTCATCAAAGGTGCGCCGCACTCCGGGCATTCCCGGTCCGGCATGTCGCAGCCCGCCATACCGCCAAACTTTTTAACCTCCTCTGAGTCGAAATCATAAAAATGGCAGTGAGCGCAGTAATAATGAGGGCTCAACGGATTCACCTCGGTGATTCCCGACATGGTGGCCACAAAAGAAGACCCGACAGACCCTCTGGACCCCACCAGGTATCCATCCTCATTAGACTTCCACACCAGCTTCTGAGCAATAATGTACATTACCGCAAATCCGTTGGAAATGATAGAATTCAACTCCCGCTCCAGCCGCTCCACCACAATCCCCGGCAGATCCTCCCCGTACATCTCATGGGCGCGGTCGTAGCAGATTTTACGAAGCGTCTCGTCGGAATTCTCAATCACAGGCGGACACTTGTCCGGCCGCACCGGCGCAATCCGGTCGCACATATCCGCGATCTTCCGGGTATTGGTAATGACCACCTCCTCTGCCTTATCCGGGCGCAGATACTCAAACTCCTTTAGCATTTCCTCCGTTGTCCTCAGATACAGGGGCGCCTGGTTATCCGCATCGCTGAAGTTCTGGCCAGCCATGAGAATCCGCCGGTACACCTCGTCCTCCGGATTGAGGAAATGCACGTCGCAGGTGGCGCAGACCGGTTTTCCCAAGGCGTCGCCCATACGGATGATCCGCCGGTTTAATTCCTTTAAATCCTCCATGGTCTTTACGGTACTTTTCTCGTCCCGCAGCATAAAAGCATTATTCCCCAAAGGCTGAATCTCCAGATAATCATAAAAACCGGCAACTTTCATCAGTTCCGCCTCCGGCAGTCCCCGAAGCATGGCCTGGTACAGTTCTCCCGCCTCACAGGCCGAGCCGATAATCAACCCTTCCCGGTACTGATTCAGCACACTTTTGGGAATCCTTGGCCTTCTGGCAAAATAATTAATATGGGACCAGGAAACCAGACGGTACAGATTGGTCCGCCCCACCTCGTTCTTGGCCAGAATTATCACATGATAGGTGGGAAGCTTTTTTACCATATCTTCATTCAAGGCGCTCATCTGGTTCAGCTGATCTAAGTCCTCCACCTCCTGACGGCGCAGCATCTCCACAAACTTCACAAAAATCTCCGCCGTCGCCCCGGCATCATCCACCGCCCGGTGGTGGTTCTCCAAGGAAATATTCAGCGCCTTTGCTACCGTGTCCAGCTTAAAGCGGTTCAGATTCGGCAGCAGATGCCTGGCCATGGCTACCGTATCCAGCACCGTAGGCGAGAACTCCAGCCCCTGCCTTCCCGCCTGGCTGGCAATAAAGCTCACATCAAAGGAAGCATTGTGGGCCACCAGCACACACCCTTCGCAAAAAGAAAGGAACTCTGGCAAAACAGCATCAATCTTCGGCGACGTCAGCACCATATTGTCATTGATTCCGGTCAGCTGCTCGATCTCAAAGGGAATCGGCACATCCGGATTGACAAAAGTGCTGAATTGATCCGTAATCTTTCCGTCCTTTACCTTGACGGCGCCGATCTCGATAATCTGATTCTTCTCCGGACTAAAACCGGTGGTCTCGATATCAAACACTACAAAACAGTCAGAAAAGGACTGGCCTTTGGAATTTTCCACCAGTTCTTTCATGTCATCAACCAGATATCCCTCCACTCCATAGAGAATCTTAAAATCATCTCCCTTGTCCAGGGCATGGCTGGCATCGGGAAAGGCCTGCACACATCCATGGTCTGTCACGGCAATGGCCGGCATTCCCCAGGATTTGGCCCGTTTTACGATATCCTTCACCTCAGAGACCCCGTCCATATCGCTCATCTTCGTATGGCAGTGAAGTTCCACCCGCTTCAGGGGACTGTTATCCGATCTTTTGCCGGTAAAATCTTCATATCTCTTGATTCCCCGAACCGAACCGACGGACAGTTCCCCGTCAAACCGGTCAATGGTAGTCAAGCCACGGAGGCGGATAAAGCTTCCTGCCTTGGTGGCTTTCTCTATATCCTCCAGGGAATCCTCATCCGCAAACATCTTAACGGTAATCGTGTCGGTAAAATCCGTCATATGAAAAATAAACAATGTCTTTCCGCTGCGAAGGACCCGGTTATCCCGGTCCAGAATCTTTCCGCGAATCGTAACCTCTCCGATCTCGCCTTCAATCTTATCTATCTCTACAAAATTATCTTCAAAGTCGCGACCATAGAGAACATCCGGATTGTCGGACCTTTTGCGGTATCCGTTTCCGCTGCTCCAGTCACTTTTCTTAATTCCGCCCCGCTTATCGCCAAACCCGGATTTTTTGCCGTTTCCTCCCTGCAATCTGCTATTTCCCGGACTGTTGTCAGAGCCTTTTTCACTGCCAGACCCGGCAGTCGCCGTATGTTCTGTCCCGGTGCTCTCCCCGTTCGGCTGCCCATCATGCCCTGCCTTTGTTCCCGGCTGTGCATTCAAGACGGACAATCCCTCTTCCCAGGGCAGCGCATCCGTTTTGGATATGACCTCGGCGCCGTTTTTGCCCACGGTTCCGTCTGCCAGATGAAGTCCCAGAGCCGGCGCGACCTTGGCAGTCATCCGCAGCGCCTTCTGCCTGGCGTATCTTTCCCGTTCCAGGGAAGCCTTGGCCCTCACCGGCTCCACATAATCAAACGCGATCTCCACCGGCAGGCCGCACCGCTCATGAAACACCTTTTCCAGAATCCGCTTCAGTTCCCCGGCCTTCTCCTTATTGACCATGGTATCTTCAATGGTCATCCGCATCAGATCCGGCTGAGGAAAGGAAAACTCCGCCTTGCGGAACATACTGTATTCCACAATGCTGTAATGCTTCAGTTCCAGCAGGAGACTGTCCCGATAAGCCCCAAGAAGCTTTTGGGGCGTATACTGTCCGGAAAGCCGGTATTTTTCCAATATTTTAATCCGCAGCTGCTTTCCCGGAAAAAGCTGGTCGCAGATTCCCCGTTCCAGATCCATGATATTCTTTCTGTGAATCAGACGGGGGCTGACTATATAAATGCGGATGGAACTTCTGTCCCGGCTCATGGATACCTTCTCCACCTTCACCAGTCCCAGAAGTTCTGTCATCTGCTCCGTCATATGTAATCCCGGAAATACCTCCAAAAATCCCTTCATCTTCACCCTTGCCTTCTAATGTGCCGATCTTTCCGCCACCTGACTTCTCTCCTGCCCGGACAGCTTCACCAATTCCTCCCGCAAGGCAGGAAGCAGTTCATTCTCCGGCAGCTTTTTCACCACCTGGCCGTGACGGATCAGAAGCCCTTCTCCAATCCCCCCTGCAATCCCCAGATCCGCCTCCCTGGCCTCTCCGGGGCCGTTGACCACACATCCCATCACTGCCACCTTGATATTTAAGTGATCAAACTCTGCCACCATGTTCTCCACCTGTCCGGCAAGTCCGATCAGGTCAATCCGGGTCCTGCCGCAGGTAGGGCAGGAAACCACCTCGATTCCGCCCTTTTTCAGTCCCAATGTCCTCAGGATCAGCTTTGCCGACTTAACCTCCTCCACCGGGTCCCCGGTCAGCGATACCCGGATGGTATCTCCGATTCCCTGATTTAAGATCAGGCCCAGGCCGATGGCTGACTTGATATTTCCGGAAGGAACGGTCCCCGCCTCTGTGATCCCCACATGCAGCGGATAATGCGTCCTTTTGCTGATAAGTTCGTGAGCCTGCACGCACATCATCACATCCGAGGACTTAATGCTGATCACCAGGTTATCATATCCCATGCTCTCGATCCATGCCGCCTTGCTTAAGGCGCTTTCCACAAGTCCCTCTGCTGTGACGCCTGCATATTTTTCAATCAGCGCTTTCTCCAGCGATCCGCTGTTGACCCCGACCCGGATCGGAACCTCGTACTCCTTCGCCTTGTCCACCACAGCCTGTACCCGTTCCTTAGAGCCGATATTTCCCGGGTTGATCCGAATCTTGTCCGCCCCGCATTCTATGGCTGCGATAGCCAGGCGGTAATCAAAGTGAATGTCCGCCACCAGCGGAATATGAATCTGCTTTTTGATTTTTTTGAGGCTTTCCGCCGCCTCCATGGTCGGCACAGCCACCCGGACGATTTCACATCCGGCCCGTTCCAGACGCAATATCTGCTCTGCCGTGGCTTTGGCATCTTCTGTCTTTGTATTGCACATGGACTGAATCAGAATCGGATTCCCACCGCCGATTACCCGGTCTCCGATCCGCACTTCCCTGGTTTCCATTCTGCTCATGCTTACCGTTTCCTCCTTTTTCTGCTTTCTCTGGCACTTCCAGGATCTCATCACACCCTGCCTGCAATTCCACCGGTTTGTTTCTATCAATCTGCGATACGCCTTTACATCAGCTTCCGAATATCATTAAACAGCACCAGCACCATCAGCATCATAAGCAGAGCCATCCCTGCCGCGTGAACCATCCCTTCCTTCTCCGGGTCCACCGGGCGCCCCCGCAGCAGCTCCACAAACAAAAACAAAAGCCGTCCGCCATCCAGCGCCGGAATCGGCAGCAGGTTCATAATCCCCAGGGTAGCGCTCAAAAGAAGTCCCCAGGTTGCGATTATATTCAGCAGCACCGCCGCGCCGCTCTTCTGCCCCTCCTCGATGGTCTCTCCCACCATGCTGACAATTCCCACCGGCCCGGTCACCGAATCCTCCACCTTCATCTGGCCCTTAAACAGCATCGCAAGCCCGTCAATGGTCGTGACAATGCAGTATTTCACTTCATAGAGACTATAGTCCAGAAATTCCAGAGGATTCCCCGCTTTTTTGTAATTTCCCAGAAAGCTGACCCCCATCATATAAGACTGATATTCCTCATTAAACTCCGGCGTCAGTTCTGCCACCTGTTTTACGCCCTGTCCCTTTGAGGACTCTCCCTCTACCGGCCGCTCATACTGCACGGTCAGCACCTCCCCGGGATGGGACATCAAATACAGAGAAACATCCCGCCGGGAAGAAATCTTCCGGTTGTTAATACGAGTCAATTTATCTCCTGGCAGAAGCCCCGCCCTGTCAGCAGGAGAACCTTCTACAATATCGTACAATATCGGCAGGTCATGGCCTACCTGCGCCACAATCACCATGGCACAAAGCAGGGCGAAAATGAGGTTAAACACCGGTCCCGCCGCAATCACAGAGATCCTTGCCCACACAGATTTGTTATTAAAAGCAGCAGGGTCCGGATTGTCCGCATCCTCGCCAACCATCATGCAGGAACCGCCAAACGGCAGGCATTTGATGGAATAGCGGGTCTCTCCCCGCACAAAACTGCACAGCCTTGGGCCCATCCCGATGGAAAATTCCACCACGCCAATCCTGTTTAATTTGGCAAACAAAAAATGTCCGAACTCATGGACCAGCACAATCACTCCAAATAACAATATTCCCGCCAGAATATACAGCAAATTACCACCTGCTTTCTAAAAATTCATAGGTTTCCCGCTCCGCCGCCAGAATCTCCTCCACCCCGGGCCGCTCCACAACCTTATGGTGTTCCATCGCGCTTTCAATCATCTCCACGATTGCCGGATAAGAAATCTTTCTCTCCAGAAACGCCGCCACGGCATATTCGTTGGCAGCGTTGTACACGGTCGGAAGGGAGCCGCCTCTCCCCCCCGCCTGATAGGCCAGGTCCAGACCCTTAAATACTTCCCTGTCCGGCGTCTCAAAAGAAATGCTTTTCAGCTTTGTAAAATCCAGCCGTTCTCCCGGCAGGTATCTTCTCTGAGGATAATACAGAGCGTACTGGATCGGCAGCTTCATATCCGGCGCCCCCAACTGGGCCATCACCGCTCCGTCCTCAAACTCCACCATGGAATGAATCACGCTCTGCGGCTGCACCACCACCTGAACCTGTTCCATCTCCACTCCGAAAAGCCATCTGGCCTCCATCACCTCAAGGCCCTTGTTGACCATGGTGGAAGAATCAATGGTAATCTTCCTTCCCATACTCCAGTTGGGATGCTTTAGTGCGTCCTCCACCTGCACCGCCGCCAGCCGCTCCCTGCTCCATCCCCGGAACGGGCCTCCGGAAGCCGTCAGAAGAATCTTATGAACAGCCCTCTTATCCTCCCCGTTCAGGCACTGGAAGATCGCGCTGTGTTCACTGTCCACCGGCAGAATCCGCACCTTTTTCTCCCTGGCCAACGGCATAATAATATGACCCGCCGTTACCAGCGTCTCCTTATTGGCCAAAGCAATATCTTTCCCGGCCTCCATAGCCGCGATCGTGGGACGGATTCCGATCATCCCTACGATTGCCGTCACCAGCGTCTCCGACCTGGGTTCCGTCACCACCTCCAAAAGTCCGTCCATACCGGCACAGATCTTCACATCCAGGTCAGAGACCCGATCCCGAAGTTCCTTTGCCTTCTTTTCATCCCCCATACAGGCCAAAGCCGGGCGGAACTTGCGAATCTGCTGTTCCATCAGGTCTACATTGGCCCCTGCTGCCAGCGCCGTCACCTGCAGATCGCCGTTTTGCTCCACAACCTCCAGCGTCTGCGTTCCGATAGACCCGGTAGATCCGAGTACTGCTATTTTTTTCACAATCTTCCCCTCCTCTGCTGACTTACCGTAAAATATCACCGCAAAAACGTCACCGCAAAATAGATGGCCGGCGCCGTGAACAGCATACTGTCAAACCGGTCCAAAATCCCTCCATGCCCCGGAATCAGATGTCCGTAATCCTTGATATCATGATTTCTTTTAATGGCTGAGGCGGCCAGATCCCCGATCTGGGAAATCACGGCCCCGATGGCACAAGCCAGGGCGCAGGCCACTCGGGGATTGCCCACCTCCAGCATCCTGCTTCCGTAGATACAGGCAAACCCATAACCCAAAAAGGCCGCTCCCGCAACGCCCCCGACCGCGCCTTCAATAGTCTTTTTGGGACTTAACACCGGCACCAGTTTATGCCGGCCAAACAACATCCCCGCGCAATAGGCACAGGTATCACATCCCCAGGAACTGAAAAAGATCAGCCATACCAGATAAATCCCGTCTGCCATGGCGCGGACCTGATACAGGTACGAAAGCATTACCGCCGCATAAAACACACCGAAAAACGCCACTGTCACCTCCTCGGTCCGATACCGGGGAAAGGTAAACACATAAATCCCCATAAGAACCATAAGAGCCGCAATCGCCATCAAAATCACATATTGCTGTCCGTCATACCACACCAGCCCATAGTAGGCCGCCGCTGTCAGATACCCTACAACCCCCAGGGGATTTTTCTCAATCTTCATCACCCGGTACAACTCAAAAAGCCCCACCAGCGAGATCATTCCCGCCGTCACGTAAAGGAGCACTCCGCCTCTCCCTACAATTAGGATAGCAAGAATCACCAGAATAATACCACTGATCAGACGTTTTCCAAACATTCCGGTCCCCTCCCTCTTGTTGCACATTTTACCTGACGCCGCCGAATCGCCGTTCCCGTTTATTATACGCAAGGATCGCCTTTTCCAATTCCTCTTGATTGAAATCCGGCCACAGACAGTCTGTCACAAAAATCTCCGTATAGGCAAGCTGCCACAAAAGATAATTAGAAAGACGCAGCTCCCCGCTGGTGCGGATCAGAAGGTCCGGGTCCGGCATATCTGCCGTATCCAGATAAGAAGCCACCGTCGCCTCCGTGACATCCTCCGCCTTCAGTCTGCCTGCCGCACAGTCCTCTGCCAGCCGTCTTACTGCCCGGGTAATTTCATCCCGGCCGCCGTAATTGACCGCGATCACAAACGTAAGCCCGGTATTCCCCTTCGTCTCTGACTCCAGCCGGTTAATCCCTTCAATAATATCCTTATCAAACCGTCTCCTGTCTCCAATCATCCGCACCCGCACATTATTGGCAGAAGCAATCTTTAAAAGGCGGACCATATAATAGCGGAACAGCTGCATCAATGCTCCCACCTCTTCTGCGGAACGTTTCCAGTTCTCCGTGGAAAATCCATATACGGTCAGATATTCGATCCCAAGCCTGGCCGCGGTCTCCACCGTCTTTTCCACCGTCACACAGCCTTCCTTGTGGCCCATGGTACGGGGAAGGCCCCGCCTCTTTGCCCATCTGCCGTTACCGTCCAAAATCAATGCCACATGTTTAGGGATCGCCATCCCGTCCAGGTTTTGTCCCATCCTGTTCCTCCCTATCGTATCTCTTATCCTGCAATCGCAATAGTGGGACAGGAATATACATACCCCTGTCCCCCATGTTTGCTGATTTTCCGTGCGCTTCTTTTATACGGTCATAATCTCTTTTGTCTTATCCTCTACTGCCGCGTCGATCTTGTCAATCATCTTGTCCGTGATCTTCTGGATCTTCTCTGTTCCCAGTTTCAGGTCGTCTTCTGACATCTCTCCCGTTTTTTCCATCTTCTTGAAAGTCTCATTGGCATCCCGGCGGATATTGCGGACAGCCACCTTGGCGTTCTCGCCCTTCTTCTTGATATCCTTGGCCAGGTCTTTTCTGCGTTCCTCCGTCAGTTCCGGAAAAACCAGCCGGATCACATTGCCGTCATTCGTCGGATGAATCCCCAGATCCGACATATTGATCGCCTTTTCAATCGCCTTTAAAAGGCTCTTCTCCCACGGCTGAATCACGATCATGCGCGCCTCCGGGATATTGATGTTTCCTACCTGCTGGATCGGGGTCGGAGTGCCATAATAATCCACCTTAATCTTGTCCAGCACATGCGGGTTGGCACGCCCGGCACGAACCGTAGCGAAGTCGCTAAGCAGTACCTCCAGCGATTTATTCATCTTGTCCTCATACATTTTTAATTGTTCCTGCATAATCCCCTCCTATTATTCTACGGTCACTATCGTGCCATTTATTTTTCCCTGCATCGCATTGGCAATACTGTCCTTTTCATTCAGATCAAATACCGCCATCGGCATCTTATGTTCCAGGCACATGATAGACGCTGTCAGATCCACCACTGCCAGCTTCTTATCAATCACTTCCTGAATGGAGATCGTATCATAACGCTTTGCGTCCGGGTTCTTTGCCGGGTCGCTGTCATACACCCCGTCAATGGACTTGGCCAGCAGAATACAGTCCGCATCCATCTCGACTGCACGCAGCGTAATACCGGTATCCGTCGAAAAATACGGATGTCCCGTACCGCCTGCAAAGAACACCACCATCCCTTTTTCAAAGTATTTGTTCGCACGGTCCTTGGAAAACAGCTTTGTCATGGTTCCGCACTCAAAGGGGGTCAGAATCTGCGTCATCATCCCGGCATTGCGGAAGATCTCCGACACATAAATGCAGTTCATTACCGTAGCCAGCATCCCGATCTGGTCTGCCTTTGTGCGGTCGATCGCCTCACTGGTACGGCCCCGCCAAAAATTGCCGCCTCCAATCACAATCCCCACCTGAATCCCGATATCCACGGACAGCTTCACCTGCCGTGCCACCTCTTTCACCGTATCCTCATCAAAGCCGGTCTTCTTCGGCCCCGCCAGCGCCTCTCCGCTCAGCTTTAAAAACACACGTCTTCTGTTCATGAATATTTTCTCCTGTTATGTCCCACTCTGGGAATATCATAACACATTCAAAACATTTTGAAAAGAGAGTATCTGCTCCCACGACAAAAATTCCGGTTCCGGTATCACGGGTGCCTCCTTCCCTCCCTTCTCCACGCAGACCGCCGCCCTATAACCCGGGTATCCAAATTCCCCAAAAACATAGTCCAGAATTTTTCCGCCACGTCCCACCTGTACCGGCGGTCCCAAATGAATACAAAATTCATCAAGCGGCATCCGCAACCCGCTTCCTGTCACTTTCAAAAAACTCTCTTTTAAAGTCCAGAAACGATAAAAGAATTTCGACCGGCCTGCTTCTCCGTCGGCCTCCTCCAGGACTTTCACCTCTTCCGGCGCAAAAAAACGCCGGGCCACCCGCATATCCGGCGTTTTGACCTGTTCCACATCGCAGCCGGTCTCCCTGTCCGCAAAAACAGCCATCGCCAGCGTACCGGAATGGGACAGGTTGAAATGAATCTCCGGAAAATCCCGCAGATACGGCTTTTCATCCGCGCCATAGGCGATCGCCACCTCCCGCTCCCGCAGGCCATACTGGAAAAGTCCGTAATCCAGCAAAAGCCCTGCCCCTAAGGACAAGGCCTTTCCGCTCTGAAAGCGAAACGCTTCTATCTTCTTCTGGCGCCGGCTGGAAAGCGCGGCGCATAATCTCGCAAATTCCGGGCCGTTTGCCTCCTGCTCCAGACCGGCAACGTCCAGCATATAAGCCCTCACCGTCATGCCTGTCTGACCCCCGGCTTTCCCTCGCCACTTTTTGCCTCAGCCACATCGATCTGGCACATCTCCATAGTCTTTAATGCCGCTTTGTGGCTCTCCTTTGTCACCCCGGCACAACATGCCGGGTCCACCTTGATCACGGTTCCCGGCAGCTTTGCACGCAGCAAAAGGGCATTGCTGACCACACAGATATCCGTACACAGCCCCACCAGTTCGATCTCCATCTCCCCGGCCAGGCTGCGCCGATACATCTCCTCCGCCAGATCTTCCGACCCGAACGTATATTTATCAAAAACCTTCGCCTCCGGCATAGCCGCGCTTACTCTGGCGTCGATCTGCCATCCGTCACTCTCCTTGATACAATGGGCCACCGGAAGCTTCTTTCCCTCCAATGTTTCCTTATAATTTCCAAAATGAGTGTCCCGCGTGGCATAAATATTCCCTGGCTTATACTCTCCGATCTTCGCAATCACTTTCGGCACTATCGCCTGCGCCATCTCACTGCCCAACGCCCCGTCGATAAAATCTTTCTGCATATCAATTACAATCAAATATCGTTCCATATTTTGCCATTCCTTTCCAGGACGTGTTGAAATCCATTCCCGCCATCTGCACGCCCCTGGCTCCCATTCGCTAAGTACCCCTGATTATATCATAAAATTCCCTCTCCGACAATTGCTTTGTTCGGAATTAATCATAATCCCAAAATATAAAAACCATTATACTTTTTTGCCGTTTCCAACCACCCCAGCAATATCGGATCATTGAAAAGTTTCATTCCCTTCACCTGCTCCAAAATCAATTCTGTCAGTTCCTGAGAATAATAATTGATTCCATAGATATCTACCACACCACTCTTCCCGTTATTATAAACTCCACCTGTAAAAATATTTCCATAATGAGATATAAATTTATTATCATCATCGCCATAGATATATAGTGAATCATCCTTCCAATTCTCAATTGCATCAACCGAAATTATTCTTTCAATTTCAGTACCCGGTTTCCATCTGCAATACTGCAATTCTATAAAATAAGATCCGCCAAATTCCCTACGTTCCTCTTCTGAAGAAAAGGTGCGAAACATAAAAAGCCCCCTTCCGATTCCCCCTGTCAAAACATACACCACTACAAAAATGGCCGGTTGGGGAACCGGCCATTTTTAAGGAGAAGGTATTTCGTTTTTATGGGATGTAGCAAAAACTATATAATGTATTGGGGGTACGCATAATATATTAACACGAAACACTCAAAAAGTGTTCACAAAATTCACAAATTTTGCTTCTGTTTTTTATGCACTATCACGAATATTTTTCGTCAATATGCACGAACCCATCCCATCTTCCCTTAATTATCCGGAAATCTTATCTTTTGCATACTCCAATAGCTCCCCAAACTCCGGATACAGCTCCATCTCCCCCGTCGGCCTCAGCGCGCAAATCACCTCCCGGCAACCGTCTATCAGTTCCTTTGCCCTTTCCGTGCTTTCCTTCCGAATCCGGCCAAAGGCACGTTCTCCTACCACCTCCGCCGCCAGCATCCGGGCCACCGGATAATCCTGATCATTTTCCCACAAAATCCCTGTGGCAAAAGGCACTCCCTGGCGCTGAAGGCGCCGGTACACCGGGATTCCGCTGCCATTTCCCGCCAGCACAAATACCTGCGGCCTCCCCTCCGGCGCAGGCAGTTCCACCGTCCCGGTCCGCTCGTCATAATTTCCGACTTCGATTTCATAAAGCCTGCGGATATAGCCGCAGGAAAAGATTTCCTCAGGGGTTCCGAAACGTTCCACCCTGTCCCCATGAATACAGGCAATCTTGTCAGATATCCTCTCCGCCAGGTCAAGTTCATGCAAGGACAAAATCACCGACAGTTTCCGTTCCCTCGCCAGTCTTTCCAGCACGGACAAAAACTCCAGCTTGTGGCGGATGTCCAGAAAGGAAGTCGGCTCGTCCAACACAATCAATTCCGGCTCCTGGCTGAGTGCACGTGCCAGCATCACCCTCTGCCGCTGTCCGTCGCTGATCCTGTCAAAATCCAGAGAAGCCAGATCCTCCGCATGGACAAGCCTCATGGCATCCTCCACAACCTGATGATCCTGCTCTGACAATTTTCCGAACCGGCCGGTATAAGGATAACGCCCGCTCTCCACCACTTCCCTGCACGTCATCCGTTCCGGGCGGATTCGTTCCGTCAGCATCACCGAAAGACTGGCGGCCAGTTCCCGGCCGCTCTGTTGGCGGATCTCCTTTCCGTCCAAAACAATTACGCCATCCAGCGGCTTTAGCTGCCGGATGATATTTCTCAAAACCGTTGTCTTGCCGGCCCCGTTTGGCCCGATAAATGTCAAAACCTCCCCGCGCCTGAGATGAATCTCAATGTCACGAATCAATGCAATTCCCTGATAACCGACCGTCAACCCTTTGGTATAAAAATAAAATTCCTCGCGCACGGCATTCACCCGGTTCGCCCTTTCCTTCGGCGCACCAGTATGAAGATCACTACCGGAGCGCCGAATACTGCCGTCACTGTACTGATGCTCAGTTCTGTCGGCGCCAGGAGGGTTCTGGCCAGCAAATCGCTAAACAGAGCAAATGCGGCACCCCCTAAAAAACAGGCTGGAATCAGGATCATCGGCCTCGCCGTTCTGAAAAAGCTCCTTACCAGATGCGGCACGGCAACCCCCACAAAAGATACCGGGCCCGCAAAAGCCGTCACGCAGGCAGACAAGATGCTGGATAGCAGCACCAGAAGTACCCGAAACCGCATCACGTCCAGACCCAGGCTCCTGGCATAAGCCTCCCCCAGTTCATAAGCGCCAATCTGCTTAGACAGCAAAAAAACAAAGACCGACGCCGTCAGCGCCACCGCACTCATCACTGCCACATCTTCCCAGCCGATCCCCGAAAAGCTGCCCTTAGACCAGTTATGCAGGTTTACAATATCGGCGTCATCTGCAAATGCCACGATAAAGTCCGTGACTGCCGAACAGATATAGCCGATCATCACCCCGCTGACAACCAGCATCGACATCCGGTCCATCACCCTGGACATCAAAAGCACAACCCCCATGGAAAGCATAGCCCCAGCAAACGCCGCCGCAATCATCGTGCCGGACCCTGGCCGCAGCATCATCTTTAGCGACAGCACCATAACCAGTGCGACCGCCAGCTTTGCCCCCGATGAAATTCCCAAAATAAACGGGCCGGCAATCGGATTATGAAAAAAGGTCTGCAGCAGATAACCGGACAACGCCAGCGCGCCCCCCAGAACCACCGCCGCCAACGCCCGCGGAAAACGGATTCCCAGAATGATATCCCGGGATATTCCTGCCCCTTTCCGATTCCCCAGCGCCAAAAGCACCTCAGAAAGCGGGATATTCACGCTTCCAATACACAGATTCATCCCCAAAAACACAACTGTCAGAATAATCAGCAGCAAAAAAGCAATTCCGTAATTGTCCCTCATCCGTCTCTCCCTTGCTACGCCTGCACTTCCCGTCACATTTTTACCTGGCGTCACTTACTCCAGACGATAAAGATAAGTAAGATTTTCTTCCTTGCCGGCCATCATTTCATGGAGATCAAAGGTAATCGTCCCCAACGCCATAGAAGACTGATACAGATTCTTTGTGGTGCAAAAAACATCCCCCTCCTGTACTGCCTTACAATTGGCCAGCAACCGGTTTTTGGCCAGCAATTCCTCCAAAGATGACAGTTCCTTGTCCACCGTGCTGTTATAGATCAGGTAATCCGCATCCTTCGCCGCTGCATAGAATTCTTCCATCTGCAAAGTCACGGAGGACGATGCGCTTTCCTCATCACCCAGTTTTTCAAAGATATAAACGCCGCCGGCAAGCGCTATCATTTTTGGCAGATAATCCGTGGACTTGCGGACATTGACCCTTCCGTCATTGGTGATATAAAAAAATGCCACCGTCTCACCTGTTTTCCGCTCTTTTGCGACCGCCTCAAAAGCTTCCTGTTCCGCGGCAAATGCTTTCTCTGCCGCCTCTTCCTTCCCGGTTAAGAGTCCGTACAGACGCACCCATTCCGTCCGCCCTAAAGGCTCCTTTTCATAACTGGAATAATCCGTCAGTACCGGAATGCCGAAATGCTCCAGCTGTTCCTTCACCTGCGGAGTGTGGGAAATCATCGTATTCTCAATCGCCAGTCCGCAGCCTTCCGACAAGATCCGCTCATAGTCCGGCGACGAATATCGGCCGGCATAGAGAATCTCCCCCCGTTCCATCGCCGCTCTTACATCCGGAATATACCAGGCCTCCGGCTTCAACCCGCTGAAACGGATCTGCTCCAGGGCGTCCATAGACACAAACATGTCCATGACCGCTGAGGCCACCAGATAAATATTGCCGACAGGCTGACATAATATCACGATATCGTCCGGCATATCCTCCGGCATATCCTTACCTTCCGGAACCAGCAGGAAACGTTCCGATCCCGCAATCTCAATCAATGCAAATCCGTCTTCGTAATAATCCACTGCAAATCCACTGGCATATGCCAGTTCCATACTGTGAGAATAAGTAAGAGGGATGGTATCGTCCGGTCTGCCTTTGCAGGCGGATAACTGTAAAATCAAAAAAACCCACAAAAAAAACCAGCGTTTCCCTCCCTTCTGCACGATCACCTTAAAGATAACACAGAATATTACAATCATCGCCAGCCAGACAGCCATCCGTTTACCAGCTGGCATTTTTTCACTGTCGGCCTCTATTTGGCCCTCTGCCGCATCATTCCCCACATCAGGCATTTGTCCCTTCGCTTCTTTAGAAATAATGGTATCCTGATGAAAAATCAGCGTATATTCGATTTCATGGGGAGCGCCCATGGCCGTGGTATCCCCTGTAACAGAGAATGGTTCATCAAAGACAGGCACCGGAATCTCAAACCTGGAGTTTCCCTGTGTATCCATCGGCAGATACTTTTCCTCTCCCACCTTCATATAATCATAATTGGCGCTGCTCCACCGGATCTGGGCGTAAGCTTTTTTCTGCCTCACAACCAAAACCGCGGGTGACTCCACAAAGGAACGCCCGCTCCCTCCGGAAAAATCTATGGAAATCTCATATTCTCCGTCAGCCAGGTCCACCATGGCCGGCTCCGCCGAAGGAGCATTTTCTTTCTCGGCCCGCATTGCTTCAATCCGCTTTTCCTTGGCTGCTTTTTTCAATGCCTCATAATCCGGCAGTTCCACCATCACCGCCTGTCTTGGCAGGCTTGCCGCCTCAAACAGGATCTGCCGTTCATACCATTTTTCCCGGATCGTGCTGTAGGCCGCACACGCAATCGGCGTATCCAGCGCCTCCACCGGAACCGTATAAGTATATCTGCCGTTCTCGTCTTTTTGATAACCGATATACCCGGCAGCATCTGCTTCTGCCGCTTCCCTTCCGGTTCCCATAAACAGCATCCGATACCCTTTGCCGCTCAATGTCAGGACCGCGCTCATTTCTCCGCCCCCGACTGTCAGCAACGCTTTCTCCACCCGGAACATGGAGGAACTCGACTCTACCTCTATCTCATATGTCCCGTCTGCCACATCACTTGCGTAAACCGGAAACATCCCTTCCAGTCCGACCGCATGGGAAGCCGCCTTCTCATCTTCAGAAGCAACCTGGTCATAAGACGCATAACAGACAGGAGATACGGCCGGCAGAAATCCAGCCAGCAGCACCATTACCAGGCACCAAACCCAAAAATGCTTTCTTATCCTCTTCATTTCAACGCATCAACCGCTTTTTTTGTATGCTCCACATAGATTTTCTGAATTGCCTCCAGTTCGCCAAGTCCGTGAATCTGGCAAACCGTCTCATATCCCTCCGCTTCCAAAACCGTCTTCCAGGAATCTTCCTCATCCCCGGCCATGTCATGATTCGCATGGTCCCCGGCCACCAGCATCAACGGACGCA
>CAMSTY010000063.1 GCA_947063875.1 uncultured bacterium | reverse complement strand
ACGCTGGAAATGTTGTTTTCTGAAATAATCTGTCGAATTTGCTCCTTAGCTACCGCCATAAAAATACTCCTTTTTAATAAGAATTGTCATATCTGAATTCTTACCTAAAAGGAGCCATTTTTTTCCAAAGACACAAACTATTTTACACTACCGGAATCCCCGATTATTCCTGCAAAGAGGGCAAGGCCTTTTTCGGCCATGACTGGCACCCCAAAGAATGTGACTGCCAGCGGAAACGCCGGGAAATGCTGGAAGCCGCAGACCGGGAGCAGAAACACCGGGAGGAAGTGGAGCGGCTGAAAAGAAAGGGTTTCACCGACCCGGCTATGAGGGGATGGATTTTCGGGAATGACAACGGCAAATGCCCCCAATGCACAAAGCCTATTCCTATGTGGAACAATGGGAGAACAGATAAGCACCGGGAACTATGGATTGATTTTGTGGGGGGAGTGTCGGCACGGGAAAAAGTTATTTTGCCGGGTGTACCGTTAACTCCCTTATGGAGCGTGGCACGGAATACGGACTTGAACAGGTTTACAACGTGGTTGACAGCCGATACCACAGCAGAAAGCCGTTAATCATGACAACGAACCTCACGCGGGAAGAATTGCAGAACCCGGAGGACACCGCCCGCCGCCCGGCATGACTGCCGATTACGCTTAAACTGTTTATCCCAAAACAAGCTCATAAAGATGAAATGGCATGGGAATACCTATATCGACATAAGTAATATCCACAGTATCCACATATTTAAAACCGTATGACTGATACATTTTGACAGGTATATCATTCCCTTTCAGACAGTCTAACCGTATTGCCTTCCAACCTCTGCTTCTTGCTGTCTGGATTGCATGTTCGACAAGCTGCTTTGAATATCCACGCCCGCCATAATCTGGCAGAACACGAAGTGCGTGCATAATGACTACTTCATTTTTTGCGGCGTTGATTTGCCAGTGAACTGTATTATATGCACTGTCGCAATCATGGTTTAGAATATATGCTGCAACGATTTTATTATCTTCTATGCCGATAAATTGACATCTGCCTTTGATAGATTCCTCTACCATTGCTTGCGAGGGAAAACCACCTTTATCCCCGTTTGGAAGGAAGCTTTTTTCACCAAGGACATCACACATTACACTGTAAAAAGACATTAGCTCTGTCAAATTGTCATTTGTAGCCTGTACAATTTTCATTCATTACACCACCTTAGTATACAGATTTTGATGAAAATAGTTTACCACAGAAAAAACAAAATTTCCACCATCAACTTGAACGATAAGCCCTGATATAAAAGTAAAAATATTCTCTTCTATATCGGGATTTTGCGGCCAGACGGGACATATCATTCTTATCATGGAGTAAATCAAAATGGAAATGTCGGAACGCTGCTATATGTGCATGGTAATCCTGCCGGAGCATATCAAAAAGGCAGAGAATTTATGACGATTACGAATTTAACGGAACAGTTTATTAAAGCACGAATTTCCTTTGATGATGTTCTTCAAATTGCCAAGTCAAAGAAAATTGTTTATGCGCCAGATGCGACTATGCAGGCAATGCTGTCCGTCAGGAAGGTGCATGGGCGACCAGAGTTTCTTTTGTTTATTCAGCTGCTAAACAGACAGTATATTATGTAGAAAATAGCAATTTTAAACATATCAAAAAATTCAAATTTTTGCCGATATAACAAGAAAGGAATCATCATGCCACAGAAGATTTATCCTCGTTCAAAAGACAGGGAAACAATTTATTTAAAAAGCGTTATTAGCAACCCCAATATCATAGTTGGCGATTATACAGTATATAATGATTTTGTCGGAGAAACAAGAGGATTTGAAAAGAATAATGTTTTGTATCAATACCCAATCAATCAAGATAAGCTGATAATTGGTAAGTTTTGTTCGATTGCTTGCGGTTCACTTATCTTGTTTTTCTTCCTTGTACTTATTCTTTAGTGGAAAACGTTCTTTATATTAACTCAGAAAATCTACTTGAAAATATTTCTTTATATTTTAGATTGCCATTCATGCGAAATCCTTTCATCAATAGTATGAAATAGAGCGCAAATTAGGGATTTTCATTCACTAAAATATATTGTATCTTAAATTCAAGAAAATAAAAGAGTTAAACAGGGAGGAAAATTTATATGGTCACATATGCGGATATATTTCAATTTGGTATATTTATAGATGCACTTATTGGTTTATGCCACAATATTTTTAAGCGTAGAAAGTAAATGGAAAAGGCAAAGAGCAAGACAATATCCTACGCTCTGCCTTTTTGCACCCTGTTTGTCAGTGTTAATGAAAAATTAGTTTCCATACTTCCTTATCACCATAAACACAAGGGTTTTCGGCACATTGAGTATGACCAAAGGCTCTTTATTTTTTCGGATTGCAACAGGCCGTGAGTGAGGATGTGATTAGATTTGAATCCCATCAAGGCAAAATCAAAATGTAGAAAAATGTATAAATCGGCTACAGATTTTCCAGCTCTTGCTGCAATTGTTGAAGAAAAGCATGGGAGGATATTGAAAGAACCATAAATCATAAAAACCGCAAGATAGATGAAAAGAAGAATAGAAATTCCTGCTATAATCCAATGAGAAAGGATGGAGCTGCAATGCCGGGAAATATCAAAAATGTGATAGCCGCAATCGACTATATCGAAAACCATCTGCATGAAAAACCGGATTTGGATACGATTGCGGAAGCGCTGCATTATTCAAAGTATCATCTGCACAGAATGTTTACAGGCACAGTGGGACTGACAATCCAGACTTACACACAGCGTCGGCGGTTGACCGAAGCCGCAAAGCTGCTTGTTTTTTCCGATAAACCAATCCTTGAAATTGCACTTGCTGCCGGATATGAAAGCCAGCAGTCTTTTACTGGCAGTTTCAGGGCCATGTATAAAAAGGCTCCTAACCAGTACAGAGAGGAAGGGGGATTTTATCCGTTGCAGTTAAGGTATGTTTTGAATGAAAATCCTGCAAACTTAGAAGGGGAAGACTGCTGGCGGCAGAAGATTGCCTATGCAACAGAGGCGGACATCCCGGAATGGATGGAACTGGTGCATCTTGTGATTGATGGTTTCCCGCATCTGGATGAGGGGCAGTATCTTGGGCAGTTACGGGAGTACATTAGGAACAGGCGGGCATTGATCCTGAAAGACGCCGATATCGCAGCCGGGATCATGGCATTTAATGAAATGACGGGGAGCATTGACTTCCTGGGCGTGCATCCGCAATACCGGAAAAAGGGAATAGCAAAAGCATTCTGTGAAAAAGCGCTGCACGAACTGGTATGCTCCGAAGCAATCACCGTCACGACTTTCAGGGAGGGCGACAAGGCTGATACCGGACACCGGGAGGCGATCAAAAGCCTTGGATTTGCCGAAGCGGAACTGCTGGTCGAGTTCGGTTACCCGACACAGAAATTTATACTGCAGAAACCCAAAAGCGGTTTTGGCAGTCAAGTATTACGGAAAGAAGAAACGGAGGGCACGGGGCATGAATGAAGCACTGGCAGAAGAAAATCCACTTTCTCGGGACTTTGATATAAAGTCGCTGCTGAAATTTGCATTTCCGACGATTGTAATGATGCTGCTCATGGGGATGTATACGATTGTTGACACAATCTTTGTGGCACGGTTTGTAGGAACCAATGCCCTGTCAGCGCTCAATATCGTATGCCCAGTCATCAACCTGACCGTAGGCCTTGGAACCATGCTTGCCACGGGAGGGAGCGCAATCGTTGCAAGGAAGATGGGAGCGGGGGAAACCGTAAGGGCATCACAGGATTTTACACTGCTCATCAGTGCAGGTGCCTTGCTGGGAGTGGCAATCACAGCTTTAGGTTCTGTATTTATAGACGGCATTATATTGGGGCTTGGGGCAAGCAGGATCTTATTCCCTTATTGCAGGGAATACCTATTCATCCTGCTTTTGTTTATGCCTGCGGGCATGATGCAGGTTCTTTTCCAGAATCTGATCGTGACGGCAGGACGCCCCGGAATCGGCATGGCGCTTGGGGTAAGCGCAGGGGCGGCTAATATCCTTTTTGATTATATTTTTATGGTCCCGTTGCAGATGGGGATCAAGGGAGCGGCATTGGGAACGGGTATTGGGTACCTGATACCGGCAGTAGCGGGCATCCTGTTTTTTATGGTGGGGAATGGCAGCCTGCATTTTAAGAAGCCGGTCATGGACATTTCTATACTGGTGGGAAGCTGCACGAATGGTTTTTCAGAAATGGTAAGCCAGGCCGCCTCTGCGGTGACTACATTCCTTTTTAACAGGACCATGATGAAGCTGCTTGGTGAGGACGGCGTGGCAGCCATCACGATCATCATTTACACGCAGTTTTTGCTGACCGCCCTTTACATAGGTTTTTCTATGGGAGTGGCTCCCGTTATCAGCTATAACTATGGGAGACGGGACAATGCCCGGTTAAAAAAGGTATTTTCCATCTGTATGCGTTTTGTGATTCTGGTTTCCATAGCTATCTTTGGCTTGGCTTATTCCTTTGGTTCCCCTCTGGTCGGCTTTTTTGCGGAGAAGGGGACTCCGGTTTATGAGATTGCAAGGAAAGGGTTCCTGATCTTCCCATTCAGCTTTCTGTTCTGCGGGCTGAATATTTTTACTTCCGCCACATTCACTGCTTTGTCAAACGGGAAGCTGTCGGCGGTATTATCTTTCCTGCGGACGTTCGGGTTAATACTTGTGTTTCAGCTCATCCTGCCGGAATTTATGGGAGTCGCGGGTGTGTGGGCGGCAGTGCCGATAGCAGAACTGATTACGATGGTGGCGGCACTGTCCTTTCTATATCTCAACAAAGACAAGTATCATTACGCATAAAGACAGGATGTAGAAGAAGGGGGATTCTATTACTGTCTAAAGGGAAAGGAGATAATAGCAGGAGGCTTATGGGAAGGGGGAATGAGAATATCTGGAAGGAATCTGTCGTGTCAGAAAGGCCGGCGGATTTCTGGAGAGCGGGGGATCGATAGTATTATAAAATGTTAAAAGCGAAAACCGTAAACCAACTGTTTATAACGGGCGAGGGACTTTCAAAAAACGCCGCCGCAGCTTACATTACAAGGGAACTGGCTGGAACAGGCCGGATTCTCCGCCGGGGATAAGATTACCGTAAAATGCCAGCTGGGGCAGCTTACGATTACGAAGGATGAGCCAGTACACTGGTTTATAAAGATACCCTGTTTGCCTATTACCTTTCCACTGCCCCCAAAGCCTATCTTGCTTCGCTGGAAAAAGTTGCGGCACTGCCTGTAAAAAGTGTATTCCCTGCACACCATTCCCTGGATATACAGCCGGAAATCCTGATTCGTATGGCAAATGCGTTCCGTCGGTTAAAGGCAGATGGGAAACTCCATCATGGCAGCGGCACATATAATTATGGCGATTAGAGAGTATGGCTGTAAAGGGATTTATGGGATAAAAGACAAAGAAAAGCGAATATGGAACATCTAAAATGGCGTTGCATGGATAAAACCAAGTAACGGCATTTTCTTATTTACGTTTCATCCCGCTCAACGGGGAAACCTTATATGCCGGAGTTTTCTTCATAACATTCTTCATAACATTCTTCAAAACCGAACGGTATGTACAGTGGTGGGTACGGCCAATGGCGGGTTCTTTTACAACAATCCTTGCTGCAATTATTTCGCGATATTGTGTAAGAAACGATTCTTGAATAATCCGCCGGTTTTCGGTATAATAAAATAAAACAGCAGATGACAACAAGGAAGATAAAAGGGGGCAAGAAGAGAGGTGGGGCAGAAAATGAAGAAAAGAAAATCAGAAACGAACGCTTATACGGGCAGCCGGGTTTTGGCAAAGGGGATTTGTGAGAAAAGGAAGCTTGTTGCCTGGATTCGCAAAAGCGCCGGCATTGGCCTGGCAGTATTTTTGGCCACGGTGTGGACAGGAAGCGCATTGGCAGCAAGGGAAGAGGAGCCGATCGAAGAAATTCACCTGAATTTTGAGTCTGAGATTGAAACCGGAGGCAGCAGCAGCGAGGTGGAAGTGACAACCGATGACAATGAGTACAGTGTGGAGGGCGTGGAGGTGCTGAATGCGTCCGGAGACTGGGCAGGAGGGGTGCGCCCGAAGCTGGAGATTTATCTCTGTGCGGAGGACGGATATTATTTTGCCGGCACCGAAGAGGATCTGTTCCATTTCTCAGGTGAGGATGCGGAGTATGTGTCTGCGAGAAAGCGGGAAAGGAGCACGGAGCTATATCTGACGGTGAGGCTGGAGGCGCTGGATCGGGAGGATCTGGATGTGGATGAGGTGCGTTGGGACAAAGAGAATAAAGCCGCGACCTGGGAAGAGAATCCGGGGGTCCGCGGATACGAGGTGCGTTTATACCGGGGAAATACTCAGATCGCATCTGCAACACTCCGCTCTTCATCGGATACTTCCTATCGTTTTTCCAGCCAGATGAGGCAGGCGGGAACCTACTATTTTGAAGTACGTGCCATAGGAAGCGGTTCGTCCCGCGGAGATTGGGAGGCTTCCAATAAATGGAATCTCTCGTCTTCGGGGATTGATGGAGCGGGGGAAGATGACGCAGAGGCGGACAGAAAGGAACTGGTCAGCCCATCGGCTTCTTCCAAGCCGCAGGCAGGATATTACAGCGATGAGGAATTTGACCCGGATAAAGAATATTGGGATGATGAGGACTCGGAAGAGGAATCCGGCCAGCAAAGCCGAAAAAGCACAAAGACCGCAAAGAGCGGCGGGAAGACTGTGATTGCGACCCGTGAGGGGGAACTTGTGACGAATGCGGATGACTGCTGGAGGGAGGATCAGAAGGGCTGGTGGTTCTGCCTGGAAGATGAAGGCTGGCTTTCCGGCACCTGGGCAAAGATCGACGGGGCCTGGTATTGTTTTGACGAGGAAGGATACCTCCGTTACGGCTGGATTTTTTCCGGAGATCAGTGGTATTATTGCGCGGAAAACGGGGCGATGCTGGTCAACGCCCGGACTCCGGACGGCTATTTTGTCGGCGGTGACGGCGCGTGGATTCGCTGAGCAGACAGATAAAGGGAATCTGGCGTGAGGGGAGAACGGATATGGGCAGGATGTGGACGGGAAAAAGGAAGGCATATCGAAGGCTGCCGGCAAGGATAGCGGCGTTAGCGGCAGCAGCGGCATTTTTATCCGTTGCTGTCGGTATGGGCGGCGTGGATGTGCGGGCAGCAGAGAACCGGACCGGCATCTCGCAGATTTGCCTGAATGTAGCATCCGGGATTGTCCCGGGAAGCAGTGGCGGGAGCGTGAGTGTGACTGCAGTTGGAGGGAATTTCCGGGTGGGTTCTGTGGAGATTCTCAATGCGGATGACGACTGGATGGGAGGGATGACGCCGAGAGTGTCTGTGGAACTGTATGCGGATCAAGGATACTATTTTTCCGAAGCAGGGAGAAAGGCGTTTACTTTTACCGGAGATGATGCTTCTTTTGTGACGGCGCGCAGGACGAATGGGAATGGGACGCTGGCGCTGACGATCAAGCTGGATAAACTGGAGAACGGTGATCTGACCGTGACGGGAGCAAGATGGGAAGAGTCTGACGGGACTGCCGTGTGGGACTATAATCCAAGGGCAAAGCGTTATGAGGTGCGGATGTACCGCGGAAATTCTTCTGTGACCTCCATCAGGACGACAAGTGAGAATTATTATGATTTCGGGGGCAGTATCACCCGGCGGGGGGATTATTACTTTGAAGTCCGCGCGGTGGGAAGCGGAGCGGAGAAGGGAGACTGGATCAGTTCGGACAGCTGGTACGTTTCTGCCGCCGAGGCAGATGATTTGAGCGGCAGGGATTATTCGGACGGTCCCGGAGGCAGCGCTTATAACTCCAATCGGGGACCGGGAGTGTCCAATGGATATGATAACAGCTATAATGGCGGCCCGGGAGCTGGCAGCGCCGGCGGTTATGGCAGCGGCCCCGGGATTGTGACCGGGTCCGGGAATCACTGGTGCCTGGATCAATATGGCTGGTGGTATCAATTTGCCAATGGAAGCTATCCTTATAGCTGCTGGCTGTGTATTGACAATAAATGGTACTGCTTTAACGAGTCGGGTTATATCCGCTATGGCTGGATTTTACATAACGGACTCTGGTATTACTGCGGCCCGGACGGCGCCCTGATGGCAAATACCCGGACTCCGGACGGTTATTATGTAGGGGAGGGCGGAATCTGGATTTCATCCTGAATGTATGCAAAAGGGCATTTCCATGCGAATGGAGATGCTTTTTTGAAAGGCAGAGGCGGTCAAAAGGAGCAGATGATGAGAAAGGAAATAAGACATTGGGCGATTGCTGCTGCGGGCATCATGGTCCTGCTTGGCGGCTGTCAGGGACAAAAGTATCAGAAGATCGAGGTGCCGGGGCATTTGGAGGCTTCAGAAAAAGGACAGGGACAAAGGCAGGAAACGGAAGAGGAGAGGATGCCGATTGTGATTTTGGAGGCAGGAGACACTGAGGAGGTTTCTGGTAATCTTTCGGGAGGTTTTGTGTCTGCAGATGCGGCAGCCGGGGAGGCGGTGCAGAGGGAAAACGAAGAGGCAGGACTGACGCTTTTGTTTGGCGGGGATGTGCTTTTGTCGGATCATGTGCTGACTGCTTATGACAAGGCAGGGGGAATCGGGGGAGTGGTGGATGAAGGATATCGGAATGTGATTGGGAAGGCGGATTTTTTTATGGTAAACCAGGAGTTTCCATTCAGCAGCCGGGGGGAGGAGGCACCGGATAAGCAGTTTACCTTCCGGCTTGCCCCGGAGAGGGTTTCTCTTTTTTCAGAGATGGGAATTGACGGGGTGACGCTGGCCAATAACCATGCCCTGGATTTCGGCAGGGAAGCGCTTATGGACTCCTGTGAAACGCTGGATCGTGCCGGGATTGTGCATACTGGCGCGGGCGGGAACCTGGAGGCGGCGAGGCGCCCGGTGATTGTGGAGCAAAAGGGAAAAAGGATTGCCGTGATAGGAACTACCCGGGTGATTCCGACAGCGGACTGGGCAGCGGGAAAACAGGTTCCCGGAATGCTGGCCGCTTATGATATGGCGATTCTTCTGGAGGAGATTCAAAAGCAAAGGCAGGAGAATGATTTTGTGGTCGTTTATGTACATTGGGGAATTGAAAAGGAGGAAAAACCGCAGGACTACCAACGATCGATGGGAAGGCAGATGATCGATGCCGGCGCGGATCTGGTGATCGGGGCGCACCCTCATGTACTTCAGGGGATTGAATATTATAAGGGGAAGGCAATTGTGTACAGTCTGGGGAATTTCGTGTTTGGAAGTTCGATTCCGCGGACAGCGCTTTTACAGACGGCCTGGAACGAAGGAAAGGAGCCGGTTCTGCGTCTGATTCCCGGGACATCGGCAAAAGGATACACCCGGATGCTGACGGATGAGGCAGACAGGCAGGAATTTTTCCGGTATATAGAGAATATTTCAGAGAAGGTGATTTTTCAGACAGATGGGACGGTGATTCCGCCCGGAGAGGAGAAGGCAGAGGAGTGAGCAGTCCGGGACGTGGCAGGAAGGGGAGGAGCCGGCAGCGGCCGGAGGGAAGCGCGGGGATCCGGGTGATTTTGATTCTGCTGGCAGGAGTGCTTATTGCGGCGGGAGGCATTTTCTGGCTGCGGCATGGCAGAAGCAAGGAGCAGGCAAAAGCAGGGAAGCGGCAGGCAATAGAAGGGCAGACGGCGGAGGATGAGCGGCGCGGGGAAGCGGATGACAGCCTTGTCATCTGGCAGGAGGAAAAAATGCGGAACGAGGACGGGCAGGAACCGGAGGAGATTCAGGAGTACCAGGCGTTTTTGGGACGCATGGAATCCGTCCGTAATCGGGACGAGATTGAAGATTACGGCTTCCAGGTGATTGAGGATCAGACCTTTCCGCTGGAGGTTGCCGGAAAAGGGGAGATGCTTCTGGTTCCTGCGCTGGATGTGCAATATCGCAGGATGGTGCTTTTTTTCGCGGAAGCGCAAGAGAATGGGGATATTGTTTTCCGAACGGAACGTCTGGAAACAAACCGGCAGATTTCCGGAAGCCTGAAGCAGAACTGCCAGAGAGTGGCCGCAGTATCGTTTCCGGATATTGACGGGGACGGACGACAGGATGTCGTGCTGATTACGATTTGTAATTCCTGGGAGGAGGGAGCAGGGACATCCTATAAAGTAGGGGATGTGCTCTTTCAGGGGCAGGATGGTTTTTATCAGGATTGGCGTCTGTCAGAACGCATTAACCGTTATGATATGAATAAGAGTGTGAAACAGATTATGTCCTTTGCCGAAGAGGGGGAATCTGCCGTTATGCTGTATACGGCGGCCACCGGGAAAGAACTGGAAGAGTACGGTTTTGTAAAGGACCCGGGGTATCTATTCCAGGGAGACTTTGAAAAACTGGGAAAACTTTTGGTGGTGCCCGGTTATTATAAAATGGCAGAGTATCACATTTTTATGATTTATCTGATCAATGAGGAAGAAAAGGTGGTCTGGAATTTCCAGCCCATGGGAGAATTTGAGAATCTGTATGCGATCCTGGGCATCGATTGCCAGGATATTGACGGGGACGGCCTTAAAGATATCCTGGTACTGGCACGGTACACTTATGATACGCCGGCAGGAGAGATGATGACAGAAAAGGATTATACGATATATTACCAGAGGACCGGCGGATTTGTGGAAGATACAGAACTGAAAGGCTTGTATCAGTGCGGGGAGGAGACTACCATGGAGGAACTGGTGGTGCTGGCCCGGTCTTTCTGGGGATGGGGGGCGGAAGATGATTAAAATATTGATTGTCGATGATGAAAAGCCGATTTGTGATCTGATTGACTTAAACCTGTCAGCTGCAGGCTATCGCTGCACATCGGTACAGGACGGCATAGAAGCGATCCATAAGATTGAAGAAGGGAATTATGACCTGGTCCTGCTGGATGTGATGCTGCCGGGGGTGGACGGATATGATATCATGGAGTATATCCGCCCTTTGAAGATTCCGGTGATTTTTATTACGGCCCGTTATGAGGTGAAGGACCGGGTGAAGGGGTTAAAGCTGGGGGCGGATGATTATCTGGTGAAGCCGTTTGAGGTAGTGGAACTTGTGGCACGCGTGGAGGCCGTACTGCGCCGCTATCACAAAGCAGATCCCATGCTGTCCGCCGGGGATGTAGTAGTGGATGTAGAGGCACATCAGGTTATGCGGGGAGGGAGGCTGGTGGAATTGACCAACAAGGAATTCGGGCTGCTGCTTTTGTTCCTCCGCAATAAAAATGTGGCTTTGTTTCGGGAAACCTTGTATGAAAAGGTCTGGGAGGGAGAATATACCGGTGACAGCAGGACCGTGGACCTGCATGTGCAGAGGCTGCGGAGAAAACTTGGCTGGGAGAACTGTCTGGTGACTGTCTATAAAGTGGGTTACCGGTTAGAGGTGCCACAATGAAATTTTCGCTGAAACTGTTGTTGTGGACGATTATCGTGCTGGCTTTGGCGCTGGGGTGCAGCGGATTTTATTTTGTCAATTCCGTGTTTGAGACTTCCATGGACCGGGAAAGCGGGCAGGCGATGGAGGAAAGCCGGATCTTGCGGTTTGCCTTTGAGACAGCGGCCCTCAATGCCCCGGCCAAATATGATGTGCTGGCGGATCACACGATCGAGGAGATTGCCCGCAACCTGGAAAACGGGGGCAGCAGCCGACGGCTGCGGATTTCCGATGAGAACCGGCAGGTGATCTATGGAAGCAGTGACTTTGAAGGGGATGACGTACTGCTGGCCCAGACGGACCAGACAGCCGGCACCTGGCAGGTGATCCGTCTGGGAGAGCATTATTTTGTACAGACCTGTATGGCGGCCAGCGCCCTGGACAGGACTTTATATCTGGAGACCATGCGGGATGTGAGCGAAGTGTTCCGGGAACGGGCGCTGGGATTTTTGGTGTACCGCCGGGTGACGATGGTGATGCTGGTGTGTGGTACCTTTATCATGCATGGTATTTCTTCCTGGCTGACCAGGCCGATACGGCTTCTGACCAGGGCGACCAGAAGGATGGCGGAGGGGGAGTATGATTACCGGGCGAAAAAGGTCAGTGATGACGAACTGGGACAGCTGACTTTGGATTTCAACCGGATGGCCAATGCCTTGGAGGATAATATTGCGATGCTGCAGGCGGAGATCCAGGCCAGAGAGGATTTTGTGGCGGCCTTTGCCCATGAATTGAAGACTCCTCTGACGGCAATCATCGGATATGCGGATATGCTGCGTTCCCGCCAGATGGATGAGGAGAAGCATTTTCTCTCGGCAAATTATATCTATACAGAGGGGAAACGGCTGGAAGCCATGTCGTTTCGCCTGTTGGAGATCATGGTGACACGGCATGGGGACCTGAATCTGCAGGCCGTTTCTGTGGGCATGTTGTTTCAATATCTTCATGATATGTATGAAAACAACAGAAAGATGAGGTTTCGTTTTCAGCATGACGACGGTATGGTGCGGGCAGAGCCGAATCTGCTGAAGTCGGTGCTGATCAATCTGATTGACAATGCCTGCAAGGCCTCTGATCCGGGGAGCATGATTGAAATCCGGGGGCATTTTAAGAAAGGAAGGTACCGCTTTTCGGTGCGTGACTACGGAGAAGGGATTCCCAAAGAAGAACAAAAAAAGATCACCCAGGCATTTTATATGGTGGACAAATCGCGTTCCCGCAGCCGCAATGGCGCCGGACTGGGACTGGCGCTGTGCGCAGAGATACTTGCCCTGCACGGGAGCAAACTGAGAATTGACAGCGAGCCTGGAAAAGGCACCTGCATGAGTTTTGTGCTGAAGGGGGCGGATGAGGATGGGTAAAAGGCTGACCGCAATTTTCTTTTTGGCGGCAGTGGCGGTGACGGTGGGGATTTCGGTCTGGGGGCCGGAAGCGTTGTCCAGGTATCGGGACCGCTCTCTGTTGGGAAGGACCCACCGACAGGAAGTGGAGGAGGCCGGGGAGGGATACCGCTATGAACTGAGTGCGGTGGAAAAGATTTACGTGTTGTCTCAGGCGCTGGAGAGCCATCTTCTGTCAGAGAACAGGACGTTGGGGACGTCTGCGAAGGAAACCTACCAGGAAACGAACGGCAATTATGCGTTTATAATGAATCATAAGGGAGTCTCCAAAGAGAGCATATCTGGTGAGGAGGCATATGGGGCCTGTAACCAGGGACTGCAGGCATTGAAGGATATCGGTATTTTGCCGGAATCCGTGCAGGAGTTGAACCAGGAACAGTATGATGCGGTGTTGTGTTCGGCCATCGATGTACGGGAGCCACGCAATTATGTGGCGGTCTGGAGGCTGAGCCTTTCGGAGAATACCCGGGGAGTGCGCAAGGAAAACCGGCTGATGGATGCCTATATGGATGCAGACGACGGGAAAATCTATGAGTTTTATGCCAGAACCCAATGGGAGTGGGAGGAGATCGATCCGGATGCCATAGCCCGTGCGTGGTGCGCTTATCTGGGACTCCCGGAACCGTATGCCTATGAGGAGGTGAACCCTTTGATGGAGGCAACGCCTTATTTCCGCAAATATGTGGTTTCCGGAACATCAGAAGAACGGACAGTGATGACAGTGGGTTTTTATGAAGGGATTCGGGAGTTTTTTGTGAAGGTATCGTGGTGAGCTACTTTTCACATTTCTATTGTCTAATCCCCCATGGCTGTGATATAATTTTCACAGTCAATTTTCAGACGCATTTCGCATGGAAGCCAGGCGGCGCATTTTGCATAGCGGTTTTCGGGAATCCGACCGGGCAGCGGGATGAAATTTTCCGGGGACGCAGAAAGGAGAATAATGAAATCAGAAGAGACATTGCAGTTATTGGAGAGCGAATCAGCGAAGGTATTGATGAAAAAGCTTTATGGTGAGGATCGGGCGGAGGAAAATGCGGGCCGCTATCGGGATATGATTGAAAAGTTCAGAGAAAAATACGGGGACCAGGACATTCTGATGTTCACTTCTCCCGGCAGAACCGAGATCAGCGGCAATCACACGGATCATAATCAGGGGAAAGTGCTGGCGGGCAGCATCAACCTGGACTGTGTGGGGATTGCTGCCAAAAACGGCACCTCCAAGGTCAACCTGGTCAGCGAGACTTTCAATCAGGAGTTTACCGTTGATCTGGAAGACTTGTCTCCCAGTGAGAGGAAGGCGGGGACCGAGGACCTGGTAAGAGGGCTTTTGCAGGGGTTCCAGGAATTCGGCTACGAGATCGGAGGATTTGACGCTTATATTACCAGTAATGTGATCAGTTCCGCAGGCGTGAGTTCTTCTGCGGCTTTTGAGATGCTTTTGTGTTCGATGATCAACACCTTTTTTAATGAAGGCCGGATGGACACGGTTGCTTACGCCCACGTGGGCAAGTATGCGGAAAATGTATACTGGGACAAGGCTTCCGGACTTCTGGACCAGATGGCATGCGCCGTGGGCGGGTTGATTACCATAGACTTTTTGAATCCGGCCTCTCCGGTGGTGGAGAAGATTGATTTTGATTTTGCGTCCCAGAATCACAGCCTGATTATTGTACAGACCGGAAAGGGGCATGCGGATCTGAGCGCTGACTATTCTTCCATACCAAATGAGATGAAGAAGGTGGCGGAATATTTTGGCAAGGAGGTCTGTGCAGAGATTACCGAGGAGCAGGTGATCCGGCAGCTGAAGAGCGTGCGGGAATTTGCCGGTGACCGTTCCGTGATGCGTGCTTTGCATTTCTTTGAGGAAAATAAGCGGGTAGAGATTCAGGTGGCGGCTTTAAAAGAAGGGCGGTTCGGAGATTTCCTGGAGGCGATTACCGCATCCGGCAATTCTTCCTGGAAATGGCTGCAGAACTGCTATACCAACAGCAGTTATCAGGAACAGGGGATTTCGGTGGCGCTGGCATTGACGGAACTGTTTATCGCCGGGAAACAAAAGGGCGCCTGCCGGGTTCATGGCGGCGGTTTTGCCGGAGTGATTATGGCTATGCTGCCCAACGAACTGGTGGAAGAATATATTGCGTATATCGAAGCGGCCTTGGGAGAAGGAAGCGCTTATCGGATGAGTATCCGCCCCTACGGTGCCGTTTGCCTGAATGAAGTCCTGTAATTAACGCGGGATTTTTCTGGAAAGGATAACCATTTTCAAAAACCGGCGAAGGGATGGGAAGATGTTTTCCCGTCCTTTTGCTGTGGTTTGTCCCGGCTTCTTTTCTGCCTTTTCTTTTTGACAAAAATGTGGTATGATGTCACACGTACGGAAAAGAAGGACTTGACTATGACATTAAAAAAATACATACCATTTTTGATCTATCTGCTGCTGATTCTGGGGTGCTTTGCGATTGTGATTCTGACCGGGAAACTGACCGGGCAGGAGGAGGAAGCAAAGCAGAGCGAAACATCCCGGGAGATTTCGGAGGCCGAGACAGAAAGTCCGTCAGAGACGGCAGCTCCTTCCAGGGAAAAGGAACAGGAAGAGAGCAGATCCGAGCTGCCGGCGGAAACACCGGATCGGCGTCAATATCGGCAGGAATGGGCGGAGGAGACAGAGGCGGTTCCTGAGGAGGAAAGCTATGAGCCGCCGGTGCTTATGCTGGCCTCGGACCTTCATTATATCAGTGCAAATACGCATGACGGCGGGACGGCATTTGAGGAAATGGTGAAACAGGATGACGGAAAGATCAGCAGATACAGCGATGTATTGATTGACGCATTGGTGGAGGAAGCAATTGCAAAAAAACCGTCAGCCCTGGTGCTGACCGGCGATATCACGCTGAACGGGGAGCGGGAGAACCATCTGGGACTGGCAGAAAAGCTTGGCAGGGCAGTTGAGGCAGGCATCCCGGTATTGGTAGTACCTGGCAATCACGATATTAAGAACCGGAATGCCGCTACTTATTATGGCGGGATGAGAGAACCGGCCGAATATCTGGAAAATGCCGAAGATTTTGTTGATATTTATCATGCGTGTGGTTATGATCAGGCGTTTGTCCGGGATGAAAATTCTCTCAGCTATCTGTACGCGCTGGATGAAACGCATTGGATGCTGATGCTGGACACCTGCCAGTATGAAGATTATAACCACGTAAACGGGAGATTGAAACCGGAGACGCTTGCATGGCTGGAGGATTATCTTTTACTGGCCAGGGAGCAGGGGATTATGGTGCTCCCGGTGGGGCATCACAATCTGCTTTCTGAGAGCAGGCTCTATACGACGGAGTGCACGATGGAGAATCACAGGGACATTGTCCGTCTGTTTGAGAAATATGAGATTCCTTTGTATATCAGCGGACATCTCCACGCCCAGAGGATCAAGAAACATAAACAGGAGCCGGGAGTGGCGGCGGAGGCTTATGGGATTGCGGAGATTGTGCTTTCGCCGTACAGCATTCCTCCCTGCCAGTATGGCAGGCTGGAATGGGAAGCGGACGGAGGCATGTGTTTTGAGACGGAGAAGCCGGATGTGGCGGCATATGCCGGCAGCCAGGGCCTTGAGGACGAGAACCTGCTGCAATTTTCAGAGTATGGTCCGGAATATCTCAAGGGCATTGCGGAGAATCAGGCCAGGAAGACGCTCCGTTCCATTCCGGAGGAACTCAAAGATGAGATGGTAAGCCTGTACGGACAACTGTATTATGATTACTGCGCAGGCAATCAGATGAGCAGAGACCAGGTGCAGGCAACGCGGGCTTATCGCCTGTGGGAGAGGATTGATCCGGACAACCGGTATGTAAAGGATATGGGGCAGATGATGGAAGATGTAAGACGGGAGCAGCATGATTGGAGCCGACAGGGGATTCCGAAAGAAAAGGATGAAGGACCTGTTGACAAAAAGGGGGGATAAGGTGGAAAGAAAAGGGAAAAAAAATATAAAAGGAATTCGTATCCGCACGATGAATTATGGCATGATTCTGGCGGCTTGTATTTTATATGCGATGGTCATTTATGCTACGGTCCGCCTTTCTGTGGGATACAAAGACCTGAGTGAAGCCGTGGATCATCAAATAGAATGTATGCAGGCCGCGGCTCTTGTGACAGACGGCTCGGATTATCTTACCATGAAGGTGCGGCTTTATGTTGCCACCGCAGAGCTGCAGCAGGTGGAGGATTATTTTACGGAACTGCATGTGACCAAGCGCCGGGACCGGGCGGTGGAGGAACTGGAGCGGTACAACGATAATCAGGAGATACATCGTTTTCTGGAGATGGCGCTGGAAAAGTCGAATGATTTGATGAAGCGGGAAGTTTATGCCATGAGGCTGGTGGCAGCTGCCGTCGGACAGGATATGGAGAAAATGCCGCCGGAGGTCAGGGAGGTGGAGCTGACTGCCGAAGATCAGAAACTGGATTCCGAGGAGAAGCTGGACAAGGCCCAGGAAATGGTATTTGGTTCGGCTTACCAGGATGCAAAAGCTTTGATTACAACCAATATTTCCTATTTTATCGAAAATGTGGAGGAAGCTACACGGCTTAAACAGGTGCAGAGCGCTCAGATTCTGGAACACAGCATGGTGAGACAGAGGATTTATATCAGTATTTTGTTTGTGCTGAATATCGTTACCTTTGTGATGGTGATTATGCTGATTGTGAAGCCGCTGCAGATTTATATCCGCTGCATAAGAGAGGATAAGATGCTGGAGATTGCCGGTTCCTATGAATTCAAATACCTGGCATTGACCTATAATGACATCTATGAGGTGAATGTGGCGAACGAGGCGATGCTCCGGCATAAGGCAGAGCATGATCCTCTGACGGGGGTAATTAACCGTGGCGGTTTTGACCAGGTGAGTCAGATTCTAAAGGTTCAGAAGCAGCCGCTGGCATTGCTTTTGATTGATGTGGATAAGTTCAAGCAGGTGAATGACGGATATGGACACGAGACAGGAGACCTGGTGCTGAAAAAGGTTGCCGGCTTATTGCGGGACAATTTCCGCTCCAAGGACTATGTGGCAAGGCTGGGTGGGGATGAGTTTGCTGTTCTGATGGTGGAGACAGATCCGCAGCAGGAGGGAATGATCCGGGAAAAGGTGGAAAATATCAACCATATTCTCACGAATCCGCAGGATGGCCTGCCGGTGGTATCCCTGAGTGTGGGAGTGGCATTCTCAGGGGATGGTTTCACGGATGATCTGTACCGCAACAGTGACAGCGCCCTGTATCAGGTAAAAGAGCACGGGCGTTGCGGATGCGATTTTTATCGGGGATGACCAGACGGCAGTCCGCTCATGTTCTGTCTTCGGAAATCTCTGGGAGTCATACCGAATCGTTTTTTGAAGCACCGGTTAAAATAAGAAAGATTCTCAAAACCGGATTCGGATGCCACGGCCAGGATGGAGTCCTCAGAGGCAAGCAGCAGACGGGATGCCATCGTCAGGCGGTAGTCGTTTAAATAAGCGGTAAAAGAGGTTCCAAAAGTATTTTTAAAAAATTTCATGAAATGAGACTGGCTGAAGCAGACGGCTTTAGCCAGTTTTTCTATGGAAAGAGGTTCGTGATAGTGCTGTTCGATATACTTTGAGATCTGCCGGGATTTTTCCAGGGTCTTTTCCTGAGAACGGAGGCGGACGGAATCCGAGGTGTCCAAAACCGTGACAAGATTGTGATGGTGAAGCAAAAAAAACAATTCAAATAATTTACCTTTGATAAGCAATTCATAAGCCTTTGGAAACGTGCGGCGGATATCGTCAATCTGGTCGATACATGCAGCGATGGCCGGATAGGGAGCCATATCCGGATGAAGGCAGGTAAGAAGCTGGCAGCAGCGGAATCCTATGGGGGCCACATAAGTTTCCCAGGCGGAATCTTTCTGGCGTGCGTTTAGAAGAGAGAGCGGGAAAATAATATTTTCGTATTCCAGACACTCCTGATGATTCTGACGGATGGAGTGCAGCTGCCCGGGACAGATGAATACGATATCTCCGGCCGTTACCTCCAAGGTAGCAAAGTCTACCGATACGATGCCGGTCCCTTTTTTGATATAGATCAGTTCCATTTCGTCATGCCAGTGGATGGGAACCTGCCTGAAATCGTAGGGAATGGAGCAGGGATAGGTCAGATAGGGGAACGGGAGGTTATCATGGTTGAGCTTTTCCTGATAGTTTTCGTACTTGATAATATTCATAAAAACTTCCTTTTTTGAGAAAAACAAAATTATTATGATAGAATTGTACCATATTTTTCTGGAATAATGCAAGAAAAAAACGGCGATGAGGCATATAATAAAACTCAAGTCATAAATAAAAGACATGAAAAGAGAAAACCTGAAGAAAATAGTAAAAATAAGGAATCAGAACGTCCGTGAAAGCGCGGACGATACAGGAGGTAATGATGGGAACGATTGCAGAAGAATTAAAGAAACAATGCAAAAAGGAGATTTCTCAGTGCAGCAACCGGGAGCTATACGAGTCTTTGCTGAACCTGGTGCAGAAGGAAGCGGCCGTGCGGGAGAGCAAAGAGGGAAAGAAAAAAATCTATTATGTCTCGGCCGAGTTCTTGGTCGGGAAGCTGCTGTCCAATAACCTGATTAATCTGGGCTGGTATGACGAGGTGAGGGATACTCTGGCTGCGAACGGCAAAGATATCTGCGAGGTGGAGGAGGCAGAGCCGGAGCCGTCTCTTGGCAACGGCGGCCTGGGGCGTCTGGCGGCCTGTTTTCTGGATTCCATGGCCGGATTGGGGTTAAACGGAGACGGAATCGGTTTGAACTACCATTTAGGACTGTTTAAGCAGGAATTTGAAAAGGAACTGCAGAAGGAGACTCCGAACCCATGGATAGAAGAGAAAAGCTGGCTGATCCGGCGGGAAATATCCTATCCGGTAAAGTTCGGCAATCTGACCGTACATTCGCGGCTGTATGATATTGCGGTGACGGGATACCGGAACCGGACGAACTGGCTGCACCTGTTTGACGTGGAGAGCGTGGATGAGGGAATCGTCGGTGATGGGATCTCCTTTGATAAGGATGATATCGCCAGGAACCTGACCCTGTTTTTGTATCCGGACGACAGCGATGAGGCCGGCCGGAAGCTGAGAATCTATCAGCAGTATTTTATGGTCAGCAACGGCGCGCAGATGATTCTGGATGAATGTGTGAAAAAAGGCTGCACGCTGCACGATCTGCCGGATTATGCGGTGATTCAGATCAATGATACGCATCCGTCGATGATT
>CAMSTY010000062.1 GCA_947063875.1 uncultured bacterium | reverse complement strand
CCATGATAATGACCTCCTATATTGTGGTATTGTCGGGGATGTCCCTCCCACTCTGTTACATTTTCCTCACTTCCGTGAAGTTCAGTTCAACCGGTGTCTCACGGCCAAACATCTCGACATTGATTGTAAGGGTCTTTTTGCCTTCGTTAATGGACCTGACCGCTCCGATGGTATCCTTCCAGGCGCCGGCGCTGACTACAATCATATCGCCCACCTCGTACTCCACCACCACGTCCTTCCTGGCAAATCCGAGCCCTGCCATCTCCTCTTCACTCAAAGGCACCGGCTTGGAACCGGGGCCAACAAAACCCGTGACGCCACGGGTATTCCGAACCACATACCATGTGTCGTCATTCATCACCATATGAATCAGCACATAGCCGGGAAACATCTTCTTGTCCGCCAGCTTCTCCACGCCGTTTTTCGTCTCGGCGACTTCCAGCATGGGCACGGACACTTCCAGAATCTGCTCCTGCAGGTTGCGGTTCTCAATGGTTTTCTCAATGTCCACCTTTACTTTGTTCTCATAGCCTGAATAGGTATGCACCACATACCATTTCGCATCTGCCATAGATATCACCCTTATCCTAAAAACAAAATAATATTAAGACCTTTTGTGATAGCAAAATCCAGGAGCGCAATAATTATCCCCAGCAGAACCGTGACCACCACTACCGTAGTGCTTTGCTTGGCAACTGTCCCCTGGTCAGGCCAGACGATCTTCTTGAACTCAGCCTTAAGTCCCTTTATAAAGCTCGGCTTGGGAGCTTTTGCAGCATTTGCAGTCTTCGTAGTCTCTGCCATAGTTCACACTCCTTACTTGGTTTCCTTATGCAGGGTATGTGTCTTGCAAAATCTGCAGTACTTCTTGGTCTCCATGCGGTCCGGATGGGTTTTCTTATCCTTCGTCATGTTGTAATTCCGCTGCTTGCATTCTGTGCATGCCAGTGTAATTCTCGTGCGCACAACTTCCACCTCCACTCAAATTTTGTTAGGTTACGGCCTTTTTTTGAGCATAAAAAAAAGACCTAGGCTCTTCCATTCGCCACTTTACTATATCATATCGATGGAACGGCGTCAATCTTTTTCTTATTTTTTATTGCTGCCCCTTGCCGGAAACCAGTTTTTTTGCATGATAGCCGGACGTCTCAGATTTCCTTTTTGTAAAACCCATCCGTCTTCTGACATAAAAAGCTAAAAAGCCTGCATTTCAGCCACAACGGCTCAAGCCATCTCATTCTCAGCCGGTCAATCACCGATGCCGCCACATACACGGATAACACAACCCCCGAAAAATACAGGCACACCCACTCCGACTTTTTCCAGGCATCACACCGGTATATACAATGCCACAGGAAATCGTGGAACGCCGGCACCGAATGAATGGCATAGACTCCAAAGGCAGTCCCCGCCGCATAGTTAATCTTTGGTTTTGAGCCGATATCCAGATGCACAAAAAACACAAAAATCATGAATGCGCTGACAAAATTCGGCACTGACCGGATATCCGAAATATATTGTTCCATCAGCGTCACGCCGGCCGACAAAAATCCGGCTTCCGTATAATACATGGTACACAGCCACCGGGTCAGAACCAGCATAAGATAAATCCCCGTCCCCACTGCCAAAGACACCATCCGTTTCTTTCCGGACGGTCTTCCAGTTTTCTTGTAACAGCCAATAAACAGGTAAATATACATACACCAGCAAAAATCAGCGACATAAGACTCCTTATACCCCGGAACCGTACTCACCACACTCAGCAATACAAACAGCAGAATTACCAGTCTTTGCAGTTCTCCCGCCTCCCATGCCAGCAGCTTTTTCAGATACGGAGAGACCATCAATAACGAAATATAAGCAGACGCAAACCACAGCGGCCTTCCAAAGAAGGGAAGCACCACCCGGACCATATCCCCTTTGGGCGCATCCACGCGCAGCAGGGCCATCAAAAGCGTAAGTGTGACGGAGTAAAATGCCGCCACCCCATATAGCTTCCAGATTCTCGACGCCCGGAAATCCGCATCCACCATAAACCAGACTCCGATCATCAGAAACAGGTTCACGGCAATTCGCAGTCCGGAACCCGCGAGCATAATAAACAACAGCTTCCAGCCGGAAACAACCCACAAAAAGCCTCCCTGTCCGGCAAAATGCCCTGCCACAATCGCAAGCATCGCTAATATCCTTAAAAGTTCAAGATTGCTTTGCCTTTCCGGTTTTGTCTGTCCGGCCGCCTTCATCCCGCTCCTCCTGTTTTTTTGTCGATTCCGCCTTCTTTTTCAGATTCCTGGCATTTTTTTCCACCATCTTCCTCTCCGTCATCACCTGGCGGCCGCAGCCCACACATTTGAGCCGGAAATCCGCCCCCACCCGCAGAATCTCCCATTCGTGGCTTCCGCAAGGGTGCGGTTTTTTGAGTTTCACGATATCGCCCACCTCATAAACCCACCGCGCATCCATTTTTATCCTCCATCCCCGTCCCAGATCTATTATTCACCACAATCCAGAAGCTGCGAAAAAACAGTCCCGATTTTCCCGCTCACCACCAAGTCCGCCTGATGGTCCACCGGAGTGACCGTCTTATTGACGATTACCAGCTTATGGCCTTGATAATAATTGATCAAACCGGCTGCCGGATACACAACCAGCGAGGTTCCGCCGATAATCAGCAAATCCGCATGGCGGATATAAGAGATTGCCTTCTGCAGAATCCCCTGATCCAGCCCTTCTTCATAAAGCACCACATCCGGCTTGATAATCCCGCCGCACCCGCACCGGGGCACGCCATCCATAGCCAGAATCTCTTCCAGGCTGTAAAACTTTTTGCAGCGGCTACAGTAATTCCGATGCACAGACCCATGAAGTTCCAGCACTTCCTTGCTGCCGGCCGCCTGGTGCAGCCCGTCAATATTCTGAGTAATCACCGCACGAAGCTTTCCCTGCTCCTCCCATTTTGCCAACGCCCGATGCGCCGCATTTGGCTTTGCGTCTTTAAAAATCATGCGTTCTTTGTAAAACCGATAAAATTCTTCCGGGTTTTTCTTATAAAAGCTGTGACTGATAATCGTTTCCGGCGGATAATCATACTGTTGATGATAAAGTCCGTCCACACTCCTGAAATCCGGAATCCCGCTTTCCGTCGATACCCCTGCCCCACCAAAAAAAACGATATTGCCGCTCTCTTTTACCCACTGCTTGAATTGCTCTGTCTCTCCCATGCATTCTCCTCTTTTTTCCGAAAAAATCACACTACCTCATCCAAAAACACATCCTGCAACGTTTCTATCAGATCTCCATATGCTTCTGCCGCCTTTGGAGTCTGGTACCCAAACAGCCAGGAAGTCAATTGCTCTATCGTCAGATCCAGCAGTTGCGCCCTCTCTTGTTGATTCGTTTCGGATTCCAGAACCTTCTCCAGCCGGGAACTTTCCTCGTCCAGGCGCCACAGCCACAGCCCGTCATTGGCACAAATCAGCGGGTCCCGAATCCGCAGCCATATCGTACATGGATCTTTATGCCTTTCCCCTTTGCGAAGATGAATCGCTGATATGAATGTCTCCGGTGAAATAATCCTCGCCATGATTGCAGGCTTTCCCAAAGCATCCGTCCTCTCCACATAAGGCTTGTCTCCATACAAAAGACGCTGCTCTCGCTCTTTCCTGCCCCACCAACTCATCACTCCGGCAATTTTGTCACCGTCGCAGAGGATTTCCAACGTCCCCTCTTCACTGGCCAGTTCATCCGCCAGGCGCCGGAAATATGCCATGTCCCGCCTTGCATAAACCTGATAATGCCGACTCAGCCACTCTTCTGTCCAATCCGCAGCTTCTCCCAGAAGTTCCCCCCTCTTCACAGGGTCCGGCTCTGCAAGAAGATTTTTTCTGGTCAGCAGATCCGGATTTTTCAGCACATATTGCGGCTGCCGGAAAATATATGTGAACCCGAACGGACGATAAATCGCCTCATCCACCGGCATCAGAAAGCAAAACGGCATCCCGGCCTGGCGCATGTCTTCCATCATCCGAAGCAGCAGCTGACGCATATACCCCCTGTGCCGCTTTTCCCTGCGGGTTGCCACCCCCACCAGATAATCCGCCTTCCAGAGGCGTCCCCGCACCATCAGCGGATAGGGATTCCTATGAATCATGGCGTCAATCCGGCAAGGCTCCCTTTTGTCCTCCTCTGTCAGCGCCAGGATACGGTTATCCTTCAGCTTCTCCCGAAAGTAATAATCCCCGAACTCCCGGGAATCTTCCGGGAATGCCTCTTCCCACAGTTCCCGGCACATCTTTTTCTCTTCTCCTGCTAAGTATCGTATCATCTGTCTGCTCCCGTTTCTCTCATCCTTTGAAATTCTTCTGCAAAATCAGATATTTCCTTGCAAAGCCGCAGGGATTATAGGACATTTTCGCTTTTCTCAACCCTTCCTGCCCCAGGTCATCCTCGCGGTTGATCAGCAACGCATCCGGAAATTCGTGAATCAGGAACTGCTGATTGATAAACTGATACAGTCCTCGAATATTGGCATTGGCCTTTTCAATATGAATCACCGCCATCTTTTCAAACGGATTATAGCTTCCGATGGTAAATGCCTGCAGCTTCCCGTCAATGTAAACCCCGGACATCCGGATCTGAAGCTGGCAGCAATGATTCAGGATCGCATGGATTCCCTCCACCTCGTAATCCAGATGGCTTTCCACCACCTCCCCCTTCTCCTCCCGCCAGCTATCCAGGAAGCTCCAAATCTCCCCTCTGTCCGTGCAGGAAAGACGCCGGTACTCGTATCTACCCTCATACTCCTTCAGAAACGCATTCAAATGGTTTTTCTTTTTATGCAGCTTTTTGCCGGACAGCATCCGCATAGCCTCTCCGTCATAAAGGTAATCTTTCAGGTCTTCCTGCTCCACCACCTCGAAATCCCCGGATTCCCGCAGATGCAGATATTCCACGGCTTCCTCATCCGCAAGATAAATCTTAAAGGGCAAATGAAGTTCCTGATTAAAATAATCCACCATCTCATAAAAATAATGAGGAAGATCCTGCTCTTCACATACAGGCATCGCACTGTGTTTTATCCCATCCTCCTCCATCAGCCATTGCACCGCCTTCCCGTCACGGACGGCAAATTGTACCTTATAATAATCCTTCCACAGAAAGCTGTCCAATGCCACGCTGTCGCAAGTCTTATTAGGGCGGCGGCAAAAAAACGGTGTCAATGCCTCGATATCATCGGCCTGCACCGGTTTAAAATTCATATCCATCTTCTGTTACCTCTCTTTATCCTGGCAGACAAACATTGCTTGTCCCCCCAATTATAACATTAGTATAACACACTTTCCACAAATTAACAAACTTCCGCGTATTTGTTAAAAAGAGCCCCCGCGCCATTGGCACGGGAACTCCCGGACTCCTTCTCCCATCTGGCAGCCGTCACTTGCTGCTGGTTGGAATAAACCGCGCGATCCGTCCTGCAAATTCCGCAATATTCTGCGTCTGCAGTACTACCCGGCCCGGTCCCGCCAGCCTTGTCAGAAACAGCCCCTCGCCGCCGAAAAAGATATTGCCAAACCCTTTCACGGTCTCTACCTCATAACTCACGGTTCTTTCAAAAGCGACCACATTGCCGGTGTCCACCTTCAGTACCTCGCCCGGCTGCAGAACCTTCTCCACCATATCCCCATCCACTTCCAAAAACGCCATTCCCTGTCCGCTCAAATCCTGCAAAATAAAACCTTCGCCGCCAAACAAACCCGCAGAAAACTTCTTGCTGAACGTGATATTCAGATTCACCCCGCTCTGTGCGCAGAGAAACGCCCCCTTTTGGCAGATCATCCCTCCGGTAGACGTCACATCCACCGGAAGCACCCGGCCCGCCACCGTAGACGCAAACGCGATGATCGCACCTGCCTGCCGCGCCCGGTAAGTAGCCATAAACAGCGATTCTCCCGCAAACATCCGTCCGATCCCCTTCATCAGGCCGCCTTTGGTATTCGTCGCCATCTCAATGCCTTCCGTCATCCATGCCATGCCGCCCGACTGCGTATACATCTCTTCCCCTGGCGCCTCAAACATCACTTCCACCGCGGGCATCGTTTCTCCGATTATACGATATTTCATCTGTCCCGACCTCCCTGAACATTTAATAAGCTTATTTTATCACATCCTAAAAGCTTTTTCCATGCAATTTCTTTCCGACTTTTTACGGAATCCTTGTTGACAGATATTATATAATGTTATATAATGTATTTAAACATTTATGACAAGTGAGGAGGATTTTAGCTATGACTATCAAAGAAATCGTTGCAACCATTAAGGCCAAGCAGCCAGAGATCAAGACCGTGTATTTTGTAGGCTGCGGCGCATCCATGTCCGACCTGTTCCCGGCAAAATATTTCCTGGAGAACAATGCAAGACAGCTGCGCACCAGCATCTACACAGCAAATAACTTTAACTATTCCACTCCCGCTGCTGTGGACAACACCTCCATCGTGATTACCTGCTCTTTAAGCGGCAATACCCCGGAGACCGTAGCTGCCACGAAGCTGGCTGTTGAGAAAGGCGCTCACGTAATTTCCATCACCATCAATCCGGAATCCGGCCTGGCCAAGAATTCCCAGTATCAGATTATCCATAAATTCTACGAAAGTTATGGCGCCAAGATGGAGAAGCCTGCCAGAGCGCTGGAACTTGCTTGTGAAATCTTAAACGAGTACGAAGGCTACGAACACTATGATGATCTGCATGACGGCCTCGGCAAGATCTTTGATCTGATCAATACCTCTGCTCCGCTGTTCCGTTCTACTGCCAGAAAGTTCGCAGAGGAGAACTACAACGCACCGATTCTTTACGTGATGAGTTCCGGCGCTACCCAGTACACGGCTTATGGTTTCTCCATGTTCCTGATGATGGAGATGCAGTGGCTGGAGTCCAGCACCTTCCATACCGGTGAATTCTTCCACGGACCGTTCGAGATGGCGGATGAGAATGCACATTATGTTCTGATGATGAATGATGGCCCGACCCGGCCGCTGGATGCCAGAGCATTGACCTTCCTGCAGCGTATGAATGCCAAATACACCTTGATCGACGCCAAAGATTTCGGTCTCAGTTCCCACATCAAGAGCACGGTTGTTGAATACTTCAACCCATTGATGATCGGTGGTTTAACCAGGCTCCTGGGCGAAGAGATTGCCATCAAGCGCGAGCATCCGCTGACCATGAGAAGATACATGTGGAAGCTGGAATACTAATAGACCTCCCATAGCAAACCTCTTTCTTATTGTATATTTCACAAAGATCATAATCATGAATCAGGTAAAAGGCTGTGTTCCCACGGAGCACAGCCTTTTGGCATGCCTCTTATACTCTTTCATAGAAAAATCTTGCCACAAAAATCCTCTCTGCGAAAAATCTCCCCGCAAGAAATCAATCCCCCGCAAATAATGGCAAATAAATGCCCCGCTGCATAATCCGCAGCGAGGCATTTGCCCGTAATTGCACACTTTCTTTTAATTTTCAGCCTTTCACCGCACCAGAGGTCAGGCCGCGTACGAACTGTCTGGACATGCACAGGAACAAGAGCACCATGGGCAGAGAACAGATCAGAATACCCGCCAGCATAACTACATAATCCGACTTCAGATCTCCCTGGAAGGTCATCAATCCTAGCGGAATCGTCATCAGTTTCTTATTCTCCAGAAATACATTGGCAAACAGGAACTCATTCCACACATGGTTCAGATTAACTATAGCACAGGAAGCCAGCACCGGCTTGCTGATCGGCAGAATAATCTTTGTAAAACGCTGCCAGCTCTTACAGCCATCCACAATCGCCGCCTCTTCCAGTTCCTTCGGAATCGATATGAAATAAGAGCGCATCAGGAACATGGTAAACGGGATACGGAAAGCCACATAAGGCAGTACCAAAGCAGCTCGGGTATTATACAATTTCACCGCCTGCAAAATCTTATACAGCGGAACCAGAGCCACCTGCTCAGACAGAGCCATGCCGCCCAGCACAAGGATAAAGATAAATCCGCTGCCCGGCAGATTAAACCTGGTCAATCCGTAAGCCAGCATGGAGCTCAAAGCCAGAATAATGCCGATGGAAAGGGCGCCTACAATGATCGAGTTGACAAAGTAAGACATAAGGCCTTTATTCCAGGCCGTTATGTAGTTTTCAAACATCCACTTTTTCGGCAAAGCCAGGGAATCCAGAAACATTTCCTGGTTCGTTTTCAGAGAATTCAATACCAGCCAGCACACCGGGAAGAGGATAACCACCACCAGAATCAGCAGGAAAATATGAAGCAGGATCTTAAAAATCCGGGCTCTCAGGACATATTTTTCAGTACTCATAGCTATCCCTCCTTACACTTCTCCGGAACGGCTGATCTTCAGCTGGAAGATAGATGCCGTTACGGTAATAATGAAGATCAGAACACCGGTCGCCGCTGCCATCCCCATATCATCATGCAGGAATGCATTCTGATACAGGAACAGTCCCAACACCTGTGAAGAGTTTCCAGGACCTCCCACCGTGGTGGAATATACTTCCGTAAACAATTTGAATGCACCGATTACCGTAATAATGGTACAAACCAGAAGCTGCTCCTTGGCAAGGGGAAGTATAATACTCAATGCACGCCGAACCGGGCCGGCTCCATCGATAATCGCCGCCTCCACATAATCATTCGGCACATTCTGAAAAGCGACTACCATCAGAAGGGTAATATAACCCGTAAACTGCCACTGGCTCATGGCAATAATACAAAAAATTGCCAGGTTCTTATCGCCAAGCCAGGTCTGCTGCATGCTTGCCATACCGATATTTTTTAACAGGGCATTCAGCATGCCTAACTGCGGATTGTAGATAAAGTTGAACATCAGACCCACTGCAGTCAGAGAAACCAAGGATGGAATAAAATAAATATTGCGGCAGATTGTTTTAAATCTCTCGCCCGCCAGTTTGCTTTCCAAGAGGAGTGCGAGAAGCGTACCGAACCCCACCTGTACAATCAGGGAAATCACACAATAATATATATTATTCCGGATCATAATCGGAAACGTGTCGCTGGTAAATAACCGGCGGTAATTGTCAAATGCAACAAACTTCATAGAAGAAGAATAAGATGACAGACGGAAAAAGCTGTATATCAAATTCACAATAACCGGAATATAAACCAGCCCGAGCACCATTACAAGACCTGGAATGACATACAAATATGGGGTTAAATTTGTTTTCTTTTTCATGTTGACACCCACCTTTTTGATGTGGACCGCCTAAAGCAAAGCCAAGCTTTGACGGCTTTTTCTAAAGACAGGGAGCAGTGTTTATATTCTGCTCCCTGCCATGGTTTCCATGATTAAGATTCTATCATGAAACAGACTTGATTTTATTTTCTAACCAGAACGTATTTCATGACAGTTCTTGATTCCAGAGATATTTTACTGTGCCAGGGTCTGCGCCTCAGCGGCAACCTTCTGGATCTTCGCCATAGCATCCTCCGGAGTCACATCGCCGTTGGTGATATCGGAAATCTGGGTCAGATACTCGTCACATACTGTGGAATACAGAGCATTATCAAACCAGATATCCATCTTCTTGGCATTCGCAATCACTTCGTAAGCACTGATCAGAGACGGATCGGTCAGACCTTCGTCCACACCCAGGGAGGCGTTGAACCAGCCAACCTCAGCAGCCTGCTCTGCACCAACCTCGGCGCCTAAGAACCACTTTAAGAATTCAACACACTCATCCGGATAAGCAGTCTTGGAAGAAACAGCAAATCCTTCCGGGGCACCGGATACCAGATCTGGATTACCCTTGGCACCCTCAATTACCGGGAACTTGAACATACCCCAGTTCATATCGGGATTCTCCTGCTTTATATTGGTAATCTCTACCAGTTCTGCAAACAAAATCGCATTCTGGCCATTGGTGAAACCCAGACGAGCCATGTCATGAGTCATACCATTGACACCCATATTCATGTACGGCACCAGCTGCTCATAGTACTTAAATGCCTCTACATAACCAGGATCTGTAAACTCACCAGTCTTCGGATCATAGTCCTTCGCTCTCACATCATCCGGAACGCACTGCTCATTCAAGGCTCCCAGGTAGTGGGCGCCCGGCCATTTATCCTGATTGCCCTCTGCGATCGGAACTACGCCGGATGCCTGAATTGCATCCAGAACCTTAATGAAATCATCCCATGTCTCAGGCACTTCCAACCCCAGATCATTAAACATATCTACATTATAGAAGAATTCCTTGGCATCCAGACGGAATGGGATTCCGTATACCATGCCATCTGCCGTGGTATACTCTGTCATCTGAGTCTCCATCAGGCTGGCCTTCCACTCCGGGTCCGCCTCCAGATATGGGGTCAGATCCATCAGCAGGCCTTCACGGATAAACCGCTCAGAGAACTCGCCGCAGAAGCTGAAGAAAATATCCGGACATTCATCCGAGCCGACTACTACCTTGATCTTCTCCTTGTAAGGCTGGTTCTGTGCGCTGGTCACTTCAAACTTGATATCCGGATGCAATGCTTCATATTCAGCAATCTTCTTCTCGATAAAAGCGTTGCACGGATCATCCGGGAAACGGTGGAACAGCTTAATCGTCTTCACATCCCCGCTGGCTGCGGCCCCCTGCGTAGCCTCCCCGGAATCACTGGCCGTTTCTCCTCCGCCTGCTGCGGTAGTTGCCGGTGCATCCGAAGAACCGCCGCCGCACGCAGCCAGGCTCAACGCCATCATCGCGGCCAGACCTGTACTCAGTACCTTTTTCAGATTCTTTTTCATAAATAACCTCTCCTTTCACACCTTAATAGTTTTACTGCCCTAGTTGTATGGATACAACATATAACATCTTGCTTCATACTATATCATATTATCCCATGTATTGCAACAGTTTTTTCATGATTTTTTGTGATTTTTGCTAAGGGACAAAAGCTTTTTCTGTTACTTTTATATCAATGTTATCATTTATATGCCCTGGCATCTGAAATTTCTATATCTTGTGACAGTTTTCACGTAATCATGGTCAGGCGGTAGCGCTGTGAATTTACCACCACCTTACTGTAATGAAGAGCCTCATGGTTCTGATCGCTGGTCACTTCCGACTGCAAAAGCAATGGCTGATTCTCTTCCACCCCGAGTCGCTGCGCTTCTTCCCGTGTCGCATAACAGATCTGCACGGTTCGGATCGCATGGGAAGGAACCAATCCGTGTTCCCGAAACACTTCATACGTCGAACCTGTCAGGTTCGCCTGCAGGAGAAACTCCATCTTCTTCGGGTAATAATTGGTCTCTATCATCACCGGTATCCCGTCAATCTTGCGCAGACGGACAATCTTCAAAACCTGCTCTTCCTCCCCCACATGAAGATGATGCTGAACCGAAGCTTCCGGGGGCACCCACTCCACCGAAATCAGTTCTGACGACGGCTCCTGGCCGCTCAGTCGGCTCGCCTCGGAAAAGCTGCGCACCAGATTGTCCGAATCGACCACTCGCCGTAATTTTTTCTCTGCTATAAACGTGCCGATCCCCTGCCGGCGCGTCACATAACCCTCATCCACCAGCAGTTCAATCGCCTTACGAACCGTAATCCGGCTCACCTCGTACTGCTGACTGAATTCAGCTTCCGTCATCAGACGATCTCCCGCCTTCAGTTTTCCTTCCTTAATCTGAGCCTTGATTTCATCTGATAGCTGCTGATACAACGGAACGATCGAATTCTTAATCATGAATTACCTCACAGTCTCCAAACCTTGGTTGTGTTTAATAGTCTTATAACATAATAATACCATCAAAACAAAAAATGTGCAAGGATTCTTTGATCTCACTCAAAAAGCTGTGAATAATTCACAAAAATCACCCTTAATCGACGATCTCTGTCCCGTACCCAAACGCACCTTCCATCGAACAAACCTTAGCCGCAAACTTTGCTCCGCATTCCATGGCATGTACCAGGCGCATCTGCATCTTTGCATGATTCACCTCAAACAGGGGAGCGTCATCCTGCAGCAAAGTGGTCAGAAGCGTCGCAAAATAGGAGTCTCCCGCTCCCATGGTATCCAAAACATCATCTGCCGAGTACGCCTTGGCATAACTGATCTCATCCTCATACAGGGCATAGGAACCTGCCTCGCCAACCGTCCCGACAACCAGTCTTACGCCATATTCAGCCACACGCCGCATCTCCCGTTCACGATCAATATCACGCAGATGCGCACAGGAAAGCAAAGCAATCTCGATATAGGGGCATACCCTATCCAGCAGTTCCTTGTCCCACTCTGTAGACAAATCAAAGGCAATCGGCACGCCAGTGCTTTTTAAAAGCGGCAGGTCATCCAGAATATAGCTGTTTGTATTGGTGTAAATAATATCGAAAGTACTGATATAATCCAGATCCTTTTCCGTAAAACTGTAACGGTGTTCCCTGGCAACTCCCCCCCGGTTAGATCCCAAAAACACCCGGTCCCCGTCACGTAAGGTCACCTGCGCCGCCCCGTTCTCTCCATGAAAATGGCGGGAATGGCTGTAATCGATTCCCAGCTTGTCCAAAATCATGCAATTGTATTTTGCCACCGCATCATCCCCAAACTTTCCCAGGTAGGCAGGCACCCCTCCGTTCATCTGGGAATAGACACATGTATTCACGCACTGGCCCCCCGGATACATCTTCCCTCTGGACAGATATTTGTCCACAACATTATCTCCGATTGCAATAATTCTTGCTTCTCTCATGATATCGACCTCCTGTTTTTCTTTCTATAAATCATAATCATTTTATACAATCATTTCTTTCAGGAACACAATTTTGTCCGGTCTCTCTCCAGCCACAAAATCACCTCATGCAGCGTCTTGACGCAAGCCGCTATGCGGCCCCTCTCCCGTTCTGTCGGCTGCAGGCTGTCCGGGACCATAATAACCTGGCATCCGGCCCGCCAGCCGGCTTCCACTCCCGCATAAGAGTCTTCCAAAACCAGGCACTGCTGCGCCGCAGTTTCCGTCTCTTTTATTGCCCGCAGAAAAATTTCCGGATCTGGTTTTCCGTTCTGTACCATGTCTCCAAAAACCCGGTATTGAAAATAACCGCTGACCCCGGCAAGTTCCAGATAATGGCTTGCTTTTTGGGAATGCGTGGAAGTGGCCAGGGCAATCGGATAATCATGCTCCTTCAGCCACGCCAGCAGCTCTTTCAGTCCCGGTTTTATCGGCATGCCATATTCCTGAATCCAGTGGTTTATGTACTCTGTCCGCTCCTTCCGCAATGTCCAGTAATCAAAATCCTCACCCAGTTCCTCGCGGAATATACATACGCAGTCTTCCAGCTTAAGGCCCTTCATACGGTTCATAAGCTGCTCTGTAATCGGCAGTCCGTGACGCTTTCCAACCCCAATCCAGGCCTCACTTGCCAGACGTTCCGTATCAAACATCAAACCATCCATATCAAATATCACCGTTTTTATCACCGCTGACTCCTTCTGACCGTTTTTATTTCCTATGCGGTACAATTCTTCTGACCGCTTTTATTCCATATACGGTACAAATTTTTGATAATTGAGTATATCCGCCTCTGCTGGTTCATAACAATACTCTTGCGCTGTAATCTCCTGGCTAAGCAAGCCGTGGTAATGATGGCGTTTCAGCGTCTCCAGCCACTCTTTCAGATTATGCCGCCCGTCCCCCCAGATCAGATGGCCGTAAGGCATGCCGTCTACAAAATGTGTATGAATAATATTCTCATCCCCCAGCGTCTGAAACCACTGCTCCGGGTTTTCTCCGGATACCCCCATGGCGCAGGTATCAATCATTGTCTTAAAATTCGGATGATGAATCTCATCAAACATACGCTTGACATCTTTTAATGTAACAGCCAGATTCGTTTCCTGCGGCCGCAGAGATTCCATGGCCAGAGTGATTCCTTTTGGCTGCGCGTAATCCGCCAGCCTGGCCAGCATATCCCGTCCCCGCTTCCAGGCCTCCTCCCGGTCTTCATTCAGATTCCCCCGGCCCGAATGAACCGCCATAATTGTGCACCCCAGTTCTTCTCCGGCGTCCAGCCCCTTTTTAAAATAATCATAGCTTCTGCGGTAAAGTTCCGGGTCTGCGGCTGCAAACTGATAAGGTACGCTACAGTTCTCCGGTGTAATCACACGAACCGTAAATCCCCTTTCCTGAATCATACGCCTTACTCGTTTACAATCCTCATATTCTAAATTGCTGAGAAAAAAATGCGGCGATCCCGCCCAGAGTTCGATGCTTTGAAAACCGGCCCGCATCTGAGATTCCAAAAAATATTCCAACGAAAAGTAGCGGTAATGAATATTCATGCCCGCTACCTGTTCCCGATCAATCAGTTTCATATACTGACACCCCCTTATCCCTTGATAGTGCCAGTATATCATACCATGACGTATTATGACAACATATAATATATATTTTTTTATACTTTCTTTCCCTTTTTTAACAGCCAATCAATCCTCCGTTTCGTCCACGGAATATTGTTCAAAAGCACCGCCGCCGTACATATGCTCAGAATAATCGTGAACGGATGCCAGAACATAGATTTTAATGGGTTTTCAGCAGCAGATGCCAGGGAAACTGCCTGCCGGAAATTGGAATCCATCATTTTTCCCAGTACCATCGCCAGAATCAGAGGCGCTACCGGATAATCAAACCGACGCATCAAAAATCCGATCAGGCCAAACAAAAACATCAGCGCCACATCAAACAGCCGGTTATTACAGGCGAAGGCCCCGATTACACACAGGCTGGCCACCACCGGAATCATAATATTTTTAGGAATTGTAATCACCTTACAGATTCTCGGCGCCACCAAAAGCCCCAAAGCCAACAGTGCAAAGCAGGCAATAAAGCCAGCCGCCAGAATGGAATGGAATGCCTCCGGATTCTGCCGGATAAACATCGGTCCTGGCTGAAGTCCATGAACGTAAAATACTGACAGAATGATCGCCGTAACCGCATCGCCAGGAACCGCCAGCGTCAGCATGGGAATCAACGCTCCGCCTATGCAGGCATTATTGGAGGATTCGCTGGCCATAATTCCCTCCACTGCACCTTCTCCAAAAGGCACCCCCGGCTCTTTCACCAGACGCTTTGTCTCATTGTAAGCAATAAAAGAAGCTACCGGGCCTCCTGCTCCTGGAAGCGCTCCTACCAGCATGCCGATCGTCGAGGTATACAAGGACAGCTTCCAGTGCTTTAACACCTCTTTTAAGCTGACCTTCATCCGCTCCATGGCCAGGACATTCTGCTCCTGCTTCATATTGTAAATCACCGAAAGCACCTCGGCAAACCCAAAAAATCCCACCAACGCCGGAACCGTGTTGATACCGCCGGTCAGGTTCTGCACGCCGAAGGTCAGCCTTTTGGTTCCCATCAGCGGGTCCAGCCCGATCATGCTGATAACCAGTCCCATCATAACGCTGATCAATCCTTTGGCATAGTTTTTTGTGCTGACAGAGCCAACGGTTGCAAGTCCAAAGAGCGCCAGCAGAAAATAGTCCATTTTCGTGAATTTAAGAGCCACTTTCGATACCGGCGTCGCCAGAAGCCCCAGCGCCAACAGCCCGAACAGACTCCCGGTAAAAGAGTAGATGGTAGCCGTATAAAGAGCCTTATAGGCCTGTCCCTTCCTGGACATGGGATAACCGTCCAAAGTCGTCACCACAGAAGAAGGCGCCCCGGGAATATTAATCAAAATCGCAGAAACAGCGCCGGAAAACACCCCTACTACATATACCCCCATGATCATTGCCAGCGCATCCGAGTGATCCCAGGTATAGGTAATGGACACCAGAAGTGCGGTTGCCATAGAAACCGAAAGCCCGGGAATCGCGCCGACAAACAGCCCTGCCACAGATCCCGCCAACACCATCAAAATGAATCTTATATCAACAACCGATAATACATCCAACATTTTCTTCCCCCTTTATGGCAATAGCACATGCAGTAACGTGCGAAACGCGATACTCAGAAACAGCGTGGTACCCAGAGGAACAAAAATCAGTATCGGCAATTTTCTCACACTCATAAAAGCCATCATGGCTGCCAGAAATACCACTGTGGCTACTTCATAAGTAGAAAAAGTATACATAAAAGAAAAAATACCGATTGTGACATAGGGAATCTTCAGTTTGGCCAACGCCAGATAATATATCCCGCACAGAACCAGCGCAGCCACTACCCAGCGGATCTGGCTGCCGGCTATGGATTTAGCAGGCGCACTCTTCTTCCCGGCCATAATCCCTTCCCACATCAGCCAGATGGAAAGCCCTGTCAATGCAAACCCTACAATCAAGGGAAACAGATACGGTGATTGCGCCCAGTCCTTGTTAAAGGATTTTCCATAGGATATAAGAGAATATGAGAGCAGCCCAAGGCCGCCCCCACAAAACAATGCTCCTTCGATAATAAACGAATGAATTTTATTTTTCATCGGTTATTCTCCAATTTTTTTAATCCCGAACTCCTCCGGATTCTTCTCTGCCACGCCGTTTTCATACTGCAGCCAGCAGATTACGGACTTCCAGTTGTCATAGAATTCCTGAATGGATGTGTCGTCTGTATATTTTTCAAATACCGGATCGGCCGCATTTGCTTTTACAAACTCTGTCCACTCCGGATCAGCAAATACCTTCTCGGAGGCCGCTTTCAGCACATCCACAACTTCCTGCGGAGTATCGTTGTTCACCACAAAGCTCAGCAGAGTATACGGAATATTCAGATATTTCTCTGACTCCGGTACAGTCTCCGTAAATGCCGGAATATCCGGATAAGCTTCCATTCTTTCACTGGAAAATACCGCCAGGGGTTTTACGTCTCCGCTTTCAATATAACCGCCCAGAGTAGAGATATTCGGGTTCGTAAAATCAACCTGACCGCCGATAACGCCAATCAGGGCGTCGTTACCAGAGTCAAAACTGGTCATAGCCACATCATAGCCTAACTCTCCCAGCACCAGGCCCTGGTTATGCCCGCTTCCTCCGGGGCCAGAGTGAGACATGGTGATCTTACCGGGATTCGCCTTGATATCTTCCAGAAGTTCCTCCAAGGTATTGTACTTGGAATCCTTACCGACAACCAGCACCTTGGGATCTCCTACCAGCGGAGAAATGACCGTAAAATCATCATAACCCAGGTCACAGATATTCATAGTCCGATAGGTTCCCATAGTCTCGGCACACACCAGAAGAGTATAGCCATCTGACGGCTGTTCCTTTACAAACTGGCTTCCAATAGAGCCGGAGGCCCCTCCCTGATTGGTAACAGTTATGGACTGTCCCAGATATTTTTCCAACAGCACTGCCAGCTTTCTGCCCCAGGTATCGGTAGTCCCGCCTACTCCATAAGGAATAATCATGGTCAGCGGTTTGGTGGGATAATCAGCAGTAGCAACCAGATCGCCGTCCGCCTCTGCCCCAGCTGCCTGAGACCCTTCTTCAGCTGCTTCAGCCTCTGTTTCTGCCTCTGTTTCTGCCTTTGTCTCCGCCTCTGTTGCCGCTACTTCTGCTTCTTTCGATGAGGTAGAAACAGTACAGCCTGCCAGTGACAAACACATAGCAGCTGCCGTGGTTAATGCGATAAATTTTTTCATTTTCTTGCTCTCCTCTTTATTGATGTTTGGGGTCGGATAGGACGAAGATCCCTCCGGCACCAATAAGAACAGTAGGATTATACCACAACAAATATTATTATTCAACGATTTTCTTTTCCACTTTAAAGTATTTATGCGGCAAATTGTCACGGAAATCTTCTTGTTTTTTTGGGGAAAATATGCTACTCTCATTAAATGTGAGCATAAATGTTTTCGACAGATACCGTACATTTTATTACTATACTCATCCATAAGGAAAGGCCTATGAAACTCAATCAACCAATTATTTTATGTGGATATACAAGTTCCGGCAAGACCACGATTGGAACACTTCTGGCAGGGAAACTGCACTATGATTTCTATGATACGGATCAAATGTTAATAAAGCAGAATCAAATGACGATCCCCGAAATCTTTGCCAAAGGCGGAGAAAAGTTATTCCGAAATCTGGAACGTAAAATTGTAAATCAAATTTGCCTTCTGGGATCTTGTGTCGTCTCTACTGGCGGAGGAATGTTGGCTATTGAAGAAAATGCTCATATATTATCTGCACACGGCCTTATTATCTATATAAACCGCCCATTTGAATCCTGCTATCAAAGCCTGGCTCTTCATCCTGAACGGCCTTTATTCCAAAACCACACAAAAGACGAACTGGCCATTACTTACAAAAAACGTGCTGATATATATTCCAAATATGCTGCCTTTGCCATTGAAAATAGCAGATCTCCTGAATGTGCTGTTATGGCAATTTATGATTTTCTGAAAACACTATAAGAAAATCTTTTCCGGCAAAAAATAGAAACCTGAAATGGATCAAAAAGTTTTATGCAAGCAGACATATGCACGAAAATAAATAGAAAAAAACCTCAGAACCCTTAGTTTTACGATGATAAGGAAGTATTTATAATAACTTATCATCAACGCTGACAAACAGGAGTGTTATAAAAAGGAGAGTCAATATAACTTCAAAATGGCTCTCCTTTTATAAATTCAAATACACAAATTAAATTGTTTCAGTAATAGCAGGCTCATATTCAGCTATTATTTTTGCCGCATTTCTTAAATGAGTAATATAAATTTCATAAAAAAATGGATTGTTATTCTTTTTTGATAATAAAAATTCTGTTGGTGAAATCCCAACACTTGATGCCCTTAAAGCCGTTCTAACTAATGAATTAAATTCGTCCATACTTTTTAATGAATTATGTACTATAAGATTCCTCACTTTTTTCATTTCCTTATACTTAGATGAAAATCCTTGAAGCGCTTCTTTATATGGTTTTCCATCTTCAAAAAAAGATTCTGTTAATTTTATTACAACCTCCATTTTTGACCAATCCGGATATGCTGATGTACCCTTAATTAATTGGTTCGCATGTTCTTCATCTCTTGGAAGAATATAGCGTGTTAAGGAATGACCTTTCACGCTAGTTTCCCCAAGAGCATAAGCAATAGTTGAATTTTCCAAAAAGTGTTCCCATTCAGTAAAAACACTTACAAAAGATTGCTTTACTACCATATCACGAATATTCTTTGTTTCATCTGTTTCTAAATATTGTGGTTTGTTAACCGAAATAATACTTGATATAGATAAATCACATTGTTTTTCCATGCTTATTAATATCTCAGATATAGTCATTTCACTACCTCAAAGATTCATTAAGCTTATTCACAATAAACATACAACGCTTCATTCGCACATCAGGCGTTGTTGTATTTTTTTTCATTGTGAAAACGAATGCTTCTTCATCTTTTGTTAGTTCTTTTTCCTCGGATATTATCATATTTATATCATCTAATACCGTCTTTATTTTGGGTAAATCCTTTTCTGATACTATACAATTAATTTTTCCAAACATAGACAATGGATAGTTCATATGATATAAAGCCAAAAATGTACTATAAAACAGTGGTAATTTGTTAAAGACTGTTTCTGAAAAGTTTTGCCCATAAACTTTGCTAAATAAATCTAACGTATGAATAAAATTCTGTTCAATCTCTTTTGCTTCTACAAACTCCTCGTCATACTGTGCGTATATTTTTTTACTCTGTTCAAAGCTATTTGATTCAATTTTATTTTTTACAATGGCTGCAAGCAAATCAGAAACCAATTTGGCATCATCCATTCTTGATATTCCCTTTTCAGTCAAAATTCCTGATTCTACCCAAAAAGGTCTATATTCGCGCGCCAAACTATAAACCAAGCGCTTATAAACCCCAAAAAACTGCGAATTTAAAAGTTCTTGATTATTAAGTTTAACAGAATAAGTATTTAACCTAGCAAATATATCAAATATTGCATTATCGTCCAAATCTATTAGAAGAACTGCTGAAATAGGATATTTTAAAAAATCTCGTTGAATATCCTCTGGAAGTTCACTATAAGTTTTATTTCCAAATTCCACACTATGAACTTTACTTATTTTGAAACCATCATTTAAAAAATCAAAAATAGTCTTTAATCGTTGTTGTCCATCTACAATCTCCCTCTTGGCACTCATGTCTAAATTTGTACTCTCACGAATAAAGATACGCGGAATAGGAAAACCTCCAATAATTGAATCAATTAGATATGATTTTGCTTTGTAATCCCACACTGGACGCCTTTGGAATTTAGGAGAAAGGATAGTTTCTCCACGTTTATAGGAATCATATAATTCTCGAATGCTATATTCTCTTGGATTAAAATCTAACATAATTCCACATCCTTCCACAAATATTGTCACCTCCATTCTATCATATAATCGCTCGAATTTGAATATAAATACTTAATTATTTTATGGCATGATAAGTATTTTTATTCGTAAATAGCATTTGCTATGTTACGCAATAGAACGCCATTTTTGAGGGCAGACATATAAAACCTCACCACGTCATTTCAACGCCCGCAAATCCGCATAAATCAAGGACAAAATAGCCCCTACTGCGTAACAATCCCCATAATAAATTGAGGGCGAAAGCAGTTTACTGATTTCGTCC